>JAEELC010000122.1 GCA_016288675.1 Acholeplasmatales bacterium
CAAGATTCCCTTTTGTATAAAATAATGGAATAAAAGGAAATACTAAGGCTGCAAGTAGCATACCTACAATAATATAAGGCATACGCTTACCAAATCTAGTATGAGTTTTATCTGATAATCTACCAAATATAGGCAGTAATATTAAAGCTATTACATTATCAGTAGCCATAAATATACCAATTACATATGATTCCTTATCATAATTTAATAAATCTGATAAAAATAAAGGACAATATGCATTATAGACTTGCCATAGCATTAATATTGAAAAGAATGCTAATCCAATGAACATTGTATTTTTATAATTCAGTTTTAATTTCTTTTCTTTTTCTATTAATTCACTTTCCATAATAAAATCTCCAATACTTGTCATTATTTTACCATATTAAAGTACAAAAAAGAAGTCACAACGTGACTTCTAGATTTATTAGTCTATATCTGAATCGATGAAACGAATTACTGATTCAATGTTTGCAAGACACTTAGTCTTAGTAGTAAATGCTGTACCTGATTGAACAAGCTTATTATTAGCATTATAAAGACGGAATTCATAATTACCATTCTTATCACGAACTGTATAGAATGTACCTTCTTTAACGTCCTTCTTAAATTTAGAGATAGCAGCCTTACATGAAACATCAGACTTATAGAATTTTGATGTAACAATAATTTGACCATTTGAAGCCTTTAAAGCGAATTGGTAAGTTAATCCTTCTTGATTAAATAAAACAACGAATTTTCCTTTACCAGCAGCTTTTAAGAATTGCTTACGGTCAACAATTTCAGGCTTAGATTCATCTTCATTATTTAATAATACAATCTTAGTAGCAAGTGCGAAGTTCTTGAATGAATCAATTGCAGATTCAGCACTCTTCTTAGTTGCATAATTAGCAGAAGTAACAAGAATCTTGTTTTGAGCTGTAGTAGCCATAAATTGGCTCTTTCTATGCTTATCTGTTTCTACATGGAATAATAATGAATCAAGATTATTCTTTAAAGTCTTAATACCATCTCTAGCACCACTAGCCTTAGTATAAACTTCACTAGTAGCAAGTATTTGACCGTTTGAAGCAACAATACGGTATTTATATCCACCTGTTTCTTGGAAAATTTCATATTTACCATTTGTTTTATCATTAGGATCAGCTTCAACTAAAACTTTTTCATTTGAAGATTCTCCCTCTTCCTTAACAGCTTTCTTTGTTGTAGCTTTCTTTACTGGAGCCTTCTTTGCAGCAGCTTTCTTTGCTGGAGCCTTTTTAAGAGGAGCCTTTTCTTCAGCTGATTCTTCCTCAACTGGTTCTTCTTCAACTAATTCTTCTTCAGTTGGTTCTTCTTCAACTAATTCTTCTTCAGTTGGTTCTTCTTCAACTAATTCTTCTTCAGATGGTTCTTCCTCAACTGATTCTTCTTCAGATGGTTCTTCTTCAGCTAATTCTTCTTCAGTTGGTTCTTCCTCAACTGATTCTTCTTCAGATGGTTCTTCCTTAACTGATTCTTCTTCAACTAATTCTTCTTCAGTTGGTTCTTCTTCAGCTAATTCTTCCTCAGCTGATTCTTCTTCAGCTGATTCTTCCTCAACTGATTCTTCTTCAGCTAATTCTTCCTCAACTGGTTCTTCTTCAACTGGTTCTTCTGCCTTTTTATTAGCCTTATTATAAACTTCAGCTTCAACAACAGCAGGATCTTCTCCTAAAGCTACTCTTCTGTCATATTCACGAGCTTTGTTATAACGTTCAACTAATTTATCATGTTGACGTGCTTCTCTTTCCTTTTCTGCTTTCTTTAATTCTTGCTCACGTAATTCTTGAGCCTTTGTGTCTTTTTTCTTGCGACCGAACATAAAAATCACCCTTTCGTTTATATTTTTATTATAGCGTTTAAAAATATTATTTTCAATAATAAACGTTACAATTAGTCCATTTTTTGATATATTTTTACATTTTTATACGTTATAAATCAAGTCTCATTAAAATAGTATTTGCATAAGTTGAATCTTGATACTTTAACGAATTATTTCTTTTACCATATTCAACAAATCCAAATTTTTTATAGATATTAATAGCTGCATAATTTGTATCTACAACCTCAAGTTCTAAAGATTCATAGCCTAATAAGCGAGCAATCTTAATACCATAATCAAGTAAGCTTGTACCCACACCTAAATTTGAATAAAATTCAAGAACTAATAGAGATATTTGGCCTCTATGCTTTAAACGTGAAAAATGACTAATAGGTTCAATATCTGCTAAAGCGATAACCTGTGAATCAAGTGTAGCAACATACATTAAACTTAGTGGGTCATTATCAATTGTATGAATATAATTAATTTCATCCTCTACACTAATATCAAATTCATTAGGTTCTCTAACTAAAAAATCAGATTCAGTATCCCCAGCTTTAATAACTTCAATAATCTCAGGAGCATCAAAATCGAATGCTTTTCTAATATTAATCTTTCTATTATCTTTTAATAAATATTCCATAAAACTTCTTCCTTCTTTAATTATATTATAAAGCATTTATCACTAAAATTATAAAAAAAAATTGCATCAATTGATGCAATTTAATAAATTATAATTCAAATACTTGATTAGTTGAGAAATCATCAGTCATTTTCATACCTCTATAACCATTCTTTTTAAGATCAATCATAAAGATAATTAGGAAGGTTAAGCTCATAAAACCAATAAGTACGTTTGAAATACCCATAGAAATACCAGCTGCATGATAATCTACGCCAATAGCATGAAGTACAGATAAAGATATAATTCTAATTAAAATACGGCTACCATTTAAGATACCTGATAAGAAAGTCTTACCATAACCATATAATAATCCTAATAGACAGCTTGTTAAACCAAGTGCAGGAATAGAGATAGAATCATAATAGAATATTTCTTTAATTAATTGTCCTAAATTAAGTCCATCTTCAGTTAGCTTTGTATTATTTTTAGTAATTGAGAATAATCCAGTTAATTGATCTAGGAATACAAAGCGAACTAAAACAAATCCAATTGTACAACAAACTGCAACAACAATAAGTGTTGTAGTAAATGTCTTAATAGTACGCTTTAAATTCTTATTACCAATATTTTGACTAACAATAGTTGAAGAACCTTCTTCAAAAACTCCAACAGGTCCAGTTACAAGTCCTGATAAGTTATTTGAAATACCAAGAGCTCCAATAATTAAATCATTAGTAGCTTCTCCGTAGAAGCTTCCACATAATCCGTTAACAACAGCTTTTCCAAGATTCATTACAAACTTACCTAAGAAAATAGGTACAGATAATTTAATAATAGGTACAATATATAACTTTTGTGGTTTCATATTTTTAATCTTGATTTTTAACATATTCTTTTTACCAAACATGATAAACATACCAAGAATAAATAATATAAATTGAGCAATAATAGTAGAGATTTCAAGATAAATAATATTATCAACATGTACTCCATAAACAAAGATAACATTTAATCCAAGCTTAATTAATAACATACTTATGTTTAAAACTAATATTTTCTTAGAATTACCTTTTATCTTTTCAAGTCCAATAAATATATTATTAATAGATACAAATACAAGTTCAATTAAGCATAAAATGAAATACATTACTGTTGAATTATTAATATCAGGTGTTTGAGCAATTTTTAAAATAGGATATGCTAGAGGTACCATTAATAATAAAATAACAGCAGACATAACAAGAGAAATAAAGAACATATTAGCTCCAGATTTTCTTGCATGTTCTAACTCACCAGCACCATAATAGCGTGCTACAAGAACACCACCGCCACCTGCAACTCCAGCACCAAATGCAGATACTGAATTCTTAAGTTGAGAAATTACACCAATTTTAGAAACAGCTGTTTGTTCAATTGTAGAAGCCATGATTTGGTCAATAATGTTATAGAATGAATTAAAGAATTGATATAACATTAAAGGTAAGCATATCATTAAGATAGTTGATAAAATATTACCATGTAAAATTTGGTAACGTCTCTTTTTTTCGCTTGTTAAAGCTTTTTCAATCTTAGCAGATCCATAATCCTTATTTGAAAATTCAATAATAATATGCTCATAGCATAATTTATTTATCTTTAACGTATCTAGCTTATACTCATCTAATTTATTTTTCTTATCTTTAGCTTCAAGCTTAACAATACGAGCATTAGTACGTTCAAGCTTAACTAAGTTTTGATAAATATTTTTATTACGAGCTAAAATCTTCTTTTCCTCGTCTTTATTAAATTCCTTATCTTTAAAATGATCTAATACTTTATTAATTGAATCTATTTTATAATTGTAATAAACAATCTTAATATTTCCTTTTTCTAATTTGTTTTTTTTATTTTCTATTTTTACTAATTCCTTTTTATATTTAAGTAAATAGTCTTTCATAGAATCACATCCTTTAGATATAAGTATTATACAAATTTATGACTATTTTTAAAGGAAATATTCACTTTATCACTTTTTATGATACAAATTTAGAGTTTTTATAATATAAAAAAGAGCACTTTCGTGCTCTAAATTAAATATCATATTTAGCAATAATTTCGCTAGGTGTCTTTCTCATTAAGAAAAGACTTGGTAAAGCTGCAAAGAAGCTAAATATGAAAAGTATTACAATTAATACTAAATAGAAATATCCATTAATAAAGATACTAGGCTTCTTAACGTTTGTTAATAGATATATAAATCTATTAACTCCTTCCATAAATATGGAAACAAAGAAATAACCTAATGTAGTCGTAAGAAGAGCTTCTACAAATCCTTCTGCTGAAAAATTTAATGCGATACTAGCTTTTGATTCACCAATAGCTCTTCTAATACCAACATTTTTAATATTTGAAATAAGCTTAGAATGTTCAACAAAATAAATATAAACAATCATTATAAGACCGAGAATACCAAGTACAATATATATAGGTTTATGAGCTTCTGGATTAATATTATCTTGTTCTTGAACATAATGAAGATTTTGAACATTATTATAATCTTTAACAATTGAATCATCTAAATTAATCGCAAAATAACTACGGCGATAATTATCAACAAGAATTTCTTCATATTGTAAATATTTATCAAATGTAGCTTCAGTCATAATAACATCAGCCGATCTTGAGATAGAATTTACAGTTTCATCAGTTTTATAAACACCAACGCATTTAAGTCCACCAATTTTCTTATATCCTTCGAATTTAATAATCTCATTAGAACTTGAATCTTTATATTCATATTTTCTATCATTTAAAATATAATCATAATCATTAAGAGAATTAATATTTTCGTTTAACTGTAATTGGCCCTTAATTTTAGAAAAATCATCAACAATTGCAACAGTAAAGTATGTTTCACGGTAAAAATTATCACCCATATAATACGCCATTTTTGTATTATATACGCTGTAATCACTATATTTATCTAAAGTGTTCTTTTTAACGCGTGCAGCTTTATTATAATATAAAGTTAAATCGCTTGAATTTAGAATACCTTTAATATCATAAGTTTCAAAGCCATCAGAAATTTTCTTATCAATTAACTTATCATATGTTTTTCCAGCAGCAATCTCATCTGCAAGACGCTTTGTAATGTATATATCATTATCATCTTCAAGTTCAGAACCATAGATAATCTTAGATTCATTTAAAAATGAAGGTAAATATGAAACCTTAACACGTGCTGATTTTAAGAATTCATCTTGTTCAAAAGTAATTTCAGTTTCATTATACATTGCAGCTCCAGCCACTTTTCCTTCTTTATGTAAATTAATAATTTCATCTATATGTAAGTTATTATTTGAATTACTATTTTTATTATATTTAAGTGTATAAAGATTAGTAGGAGCTAAACATAAATTTTGGTCTGCTGTAGTATATTTAATAAATAAAGTAACTAAGGCTGCAGTTACACAACCAATTAAGAATAATCCAAATCTAAAGAATTTAGCTAATTTTCTTCTAGCTTTAAAATTCTTAAATGCGTTTTTAATAGATTTAAAAATTTTAACGTATAATCTATTATCATAAACATCTTTAAATGAAGAATTACTATACTCAATATTTACATTATTATTTGAATATTCTTCCTTTTTACCATCAACAATCTTAAACTGAGAACCAGATAAGAATTTCATAGGCTTATTAGAATTAATATAATATGTTCCGTTAATACAAATTAATTCAATCTTTAAATCGTTATCTTGCTTATTATAGACAGTAAGAAGATTATCATTTTGTTCTGTAACTTCTTTTGTCAAATCACCTAAGTAAATATTATTATCATCAACATTTAGACTACCTTTTACAGGTGAATAGCCTTCTATAATTGAACCATCTGAAATATTATAAATATAATCACTATAATAATTAGCTAAATTCTTGTTATGAGTAACAAGTAATACAAGATTATTTTTAGAAATTTCTTTTAATATATTCATAATATTAATAGAATTTTCACTGTCTAAATTACCAGTAGGCTCATCAGCAATAATAAGCTTATTCTTCTTAATTAAAGCACGAGCAATTGCGACTCTTTGTCTTTGTCCACCTGATAATGCATCTACTCTTTTCTTTCTATATTTATATAATTTAACAGCATTTAGCGCTTCTACAATTCTCTTATCACATTCTTCTTTATCTGTAATATGGATAATTTCTAAAGCTTTTAATAAATTATCATATACTGATAATTCTTCAATTAAATAATAGTTTTGGAAAATATAAGAAATATGATTATTTCTATATTTATCAATTTTATTCATCTTATATTTATTAAAAGTAGAATCATCATAGCTAATACTACCATTATTAAATCTATCTAAACCACCAATTACATTTAATAAAGTAGTTTTCCCAGAACCAGATTCACCAAGTAATGTAATTAAACCTGTATCAGGTAATGAAAGAGAAGTATTATTAATAACATTAAGCTTATTAGTTTTAAATGTCTTATTTAAATTCTTAATAGTAATCATTATTTACTTCTCCCTTCAAAACTAGAATTAACACTAAACTTAAATAATACTCTATTAAATCTAATAGTTATTGCTAAGCTTAGTAAAGCCATTAATAACATATATAAAATAAATGTTTTTAAGTTTAGGTAATGGAATACATCAATAAATTCATTTGTTGTAGTATATGCAAGTACTTTAAATACTACATATAATATTAAAGATAATATAACAGTTAATGATAATAATTCTTTATTTACAATACGAGACATTGATTTATTAGTAACGCCTAATGTACGCATAATATTATAATCATTCTTTTTAGATTTATATATTATACGTAAAATCATATAAGTAACAAAATAAATAGCAAATACCATACACGCGATACCAATAGCTGTAGAAACAACTTGAGTTGTATTAAGTAAATCTTGATTATTTTTAAATTTATATGTATTAACAGCACTAAATCCATCATTTTGCAATTTCTTTAGGTTTCTACCTGCATTATTATGGATTAATGCGTTTTGTACATCACCATTTAATTCAAAATTATCTCCAACAACTAAATATGATTGATTTAAATTATTATTTTTTGATAAAGATATATTTTCTATATTATTGTTAATTAAATTAACTGAAATTGGATTGTTTTTACCAAAAATAACTTTAGAAACATAAATGTTTTTAATTTCAACATTATCATTTCCGTAAGAATCATTTTTAATATAATAAATATCATTTCCAGGCACATATAGTAATTTAACATAAGTACTTGAAGATAACATTTTTGCATTTGGAGAAATTGTGTTGTCTTCATAAGTTTCAGTTATATATGCATATAAATTATTATATTTACAGAATTTTTCCATTCTATCATTACCGAATAAGAATAAACGTTCTGTTACATATGATGAATCTATTTTTGCAAATCCAACCACTCTAAGAGGCTTAAATAAAGAATCTGATAATGATGACATAGAATCATCTTTACAATATAATGATTTATTTAATAATTCCTTCTTTTCATATGAATAATTACTAGCAGTTACTGCAACACAAACTTCATTATCATTTTGAGGAGCTCTACCATCAGTAATTCTTAAATTATTAAAGTCTGAATTATAATAAAAATCTCTATACACACTTCCATATGTACCACGATATTCTAATGAAATTGGCTTTAACTTTTCAAATGGGTTAATATCAACATTTTTAAAATTAGTTCCCAAATAATCTTTAGACAATGAATTCTCATTATCATTACATACATAAACAGTCTTTGGATCTTTTATTGGGAATGAATTAACAGAATCATTATTATATAAAGTATATGTAAAATAC
>JAEELC010000123.1 GCA_016288675.1 Acholeplasmatales bacterium
CAGAGCAGGTAATCGAAGAGGAAGATGTAGAGATTGAGGAGATTGATCTTACATCTACAGCAGAGAATACAAGTGAAGCGGCTGCCGTCACCGATGAGGCTACAGAGAGCCTTCAGACAGCATCAGAAGAGGCACATGTTTCTGAATCTACTTTATTATCTGAAGAAGCAGTAACTTCAGAATCAGCAAGTACATCACTTTCTACAGAAGATTCTCAGATAGGTTCTACATCAGAATCTTCAAGTGATTCACTTTCAGCTGAAACATCAGAAATAACATCTACTTCAACTTCAGCATTAGAATCATTAACATCTGAAAATGAAGAGATTGCAAGCACATCAGTTTCAACATCAGAGGTAGCAGCTAGCGAGGCTGCCAGCTTATCTACTGCTATGTCAGAGGCTGAGTCTACATTTGAGTCTGCATCTACATCTTTCTCAGAGGCAGGCCATCAAGATGAATATCTTGAGAACTTAATGAAAGAAATCGAAAAGGCAAAGGCAGAGCTTGAGGTAACTAAGCAGTATGCTAAGGATCATAGACAGTATTTGAACCACGATGACAAGTCAAATAACTACTATGGTGCTGGTGACAAGCTTGCTAATTTGCTTATTCAGTATGCTTTCTATCAGGAAGGTTATGTTGGGGAGATTTTATATAGCCAGTGGGATTCAAGTAACTACAATACAAACAGCGTGAAGGTAACTTATGTTGATTCATCTGGCGAGACAAAGTTTGCATACTTTGATTATGTAACAGTTGATTCTAACGGAAATGCGTTAGTTTCAGGATTCTATGACAGTCCAGAGCAGGGCGCACAGCATGATAATCCATACGTAGTTGATGGAATCATGGTTGTAAAGAAGACCGCTGAGTACAAGGATGCATACGGCAATGTTCTTACATGGAAGTATACAACTGAGACAGCAGAAGATGGAACAGAGACAAGTGTATGCCATTACTATGTAAATGGTAATGAGATTGCAGATAATGTTGCAGTACAGATTAATTCTGATGCTACATTTACATTATCTTGGGCAAATACACAGAATGCAAAGGTTACAAATGTTGTTGAAGAAATCAGCCAATATGGTCATAGGACATATATTTATGATGATATTTTAAGCCAGACTACATATCATGATCTTGCACATTGGGCTAACGCTGATGGTGAGTGGAATAATAGTTTGTCTGGTTATACAAGAAATAGTTCTGATTACACAGTCGGCGTTGTTCAGCAAAATCAAGATGGTTCTACAGTATCTACATTGGTTGATAGAGATGGAAACGCACTTGAACTTATTACTAGACAGGCAACAAATCATAGTGGAGATCAGTGGAGTTGGAAAAGAAGTTATTCAGCTCTTCGTATTGGCGGAAAAACATATTATTATTACACTGCAAATATCGTAAATAATGGTGACGGTACATATACTCTTAAGGGTTACTATGATGAGAATGGTGCATCTTGGAGACAGCAGTCAGTAACACTTTATACATCAGCAAGTGCAGCTACTAATAGCCTTACTTTTACTCCAAAGTTTGTTGCAAAGCAGAAGGAATCTACAGATGTTTACTACAACAACTATGGTGTAGCTAAGGATGGTAACTTTGGTGTTAAGGGTTACGCATACTTCTCATTAGATGATTTCAATAAGGGAAAAGATGAGTACCACGAAGAGAGAAGTGAAGTAACATCACTTTCACAGTCAGTTAGTGAAGTTGCATCGCAGGTAGAGTCACAGTCTACAGCTTGGTCTGAGTCAGCAAGCACAAGTGCAGCAGCATCAGATAGTGTTTCACAGCAAAGAAGTGAGTCACTTTCAGAAAGTGCAGCAGCATCAGATAGCGCATCACAGTCTAGAAGCGATTCTCTTTCAGAGAGTGCACAGGCTTCTGACAGCGCATCTACTTCACGCTCAGAGTCAATCAGCGAGTCACTTTCAGCTAGTGATTCAGCAAGTGCAAGTATCAGTGATTCACTTAGCACAAGTGCATCTGCTTACGAAAGCCAGAGCGCAAGCTTAAGTACATCACTTTCAAATAGTTTAAGTGCATCAGCATCTGAGAGCGCTAGCACAAGTATTTCAAATAGTGAGAGTACATCAACAAGTGTATCTGAGTCAGAGAGTACAAGCATCTCAAATAGTGAGAGTACATCAACAAGTATATCTGAGTCAGAGAGTACAAGTACATCAGTATCTGAGAGTGAGTCAATTAGCACATCGCTCAGTGAGTCAGAGAGTACAAGTACATCAGTATCAGAGAGCACCAGCACATCACTCAGTGAGTCAGAGAGCACAAGCATCTCAGAGAGTGAGAGTACATCAACAAGTGTATCTGAGTCAGAAAGTACAAGTACATCAGTATCTGAGAGTGAGTCAACCAGCATATCACTCAGTGAGTCAGAGAGTACAAGCATCTCAAATAGCGAGAGTGAATCAACAAGTGTAAGTGAATCAGAGTCAACAAGCACAAGTATCTCAGAGAGTGAGAGTACATCAACAAGTGTAAGTGAGTCAGAGAGCACAAGTACATCAGTATCTGAGAGTGAGTCAATTAGCACATCACTCAGTGAGTCAGAGAGTACAAGCATCTCAAATAGTGAGAGTACATCAACAAGTGTAAGTGAATCAGAAAGCACAAGTATCTCAGAGAGTGA
>JAEELC010000124.1 GCA_016288675.1 Acholeplasmatales bacterium
ACTGCCTTAGAAAAACAGGAAAGGATCCACAGTGCAATTTATTATAACATCTAATTATTAGATGAAATAATCTATTAAATTAGATAGAAAGGAAAGTAATCAATTAAGATATCAAACCTATCTAAATTGATTATACGTGATTTAAATGAAAGACAAATGTTTAAAAGCGTATGCTTATGATAAATTTATAAGAATTTATGCAGCTAGTTCAACTGAACTTGTTGAAGAAGCACGTAAATTACATAATTCTTGGCCAACATCAACAGCCGCATTAGGTCGTTTCTTAACTGCATCAGCTATTACAAGCTTAATGTATAAATCTAATGAATACCTAACATTTATTATAAATGGACATGGTGAAATAGGTGAAATGGTAGTTGAAGCTTGTAATGGAAAAGTTAAAGGTTCTATTCAAAACCCTTCTGTTTATGACAAATATGATAATGGACATCTTGCAGTAGGTAGAGCTGTTGGTAATCAAGGTGAATTAACTGTTATCAAAGATTTACATATGAAGGATCCTTTTATCTCATATTCACCTTTACAAACAGGTGAAATTGGAGATGATTTCACTTATTATTTTGCAACAAGTGAACAAATTCCTTCTGCTGTTGGTGTAGGTGTATTAATTGATACTGACAATACAGTTAAAGCTAGTGGTGGATTCATTTTACAAGTATTAAATGGTTGCCCTAACGAAGTTTTAGACAAGCTTGAAGAAAAATTAAGAAATTTAAAGCCTGTATCTAAAATGATTGAGGAAGGATATACTCCGCTTGATATGATTAAAGAATTATCTGATGGTAATTTTGAAATTCTTGAAGAAGATGAAATTAAATATGAGTGTGATTGTTCAAAAGAACGTTTCGCTTTAAAGCTTGAAAGTTTAGGAGAAAAAGAGCTTACTGACATAATTGAAAAAGAAGGTAAAGCTGATGTAATGTGCCATTTTTGTATGAAGAAATACACATTTAACAAACAAGAATTATTACAAGTAATTGATTCTCTTCATAAGCATCACAGTGAAATAGACGAATAAAAGGTCGCTACGAAGCGACCTTTTCTTTTGCTAATTTATTATCAAAATAGAAATAAATTCCAATAATTAATGAGAATGCCATAAAGAATAAAGAAATTATTCTTATTAATCTAATGTCTAAATTTAAGAAAACTAATAATGCTTGTAAAATAGATAAAATAGCAGAAATTACAACTAGATATTCTGGATTATTCTTTTTAATCTTACTTAAATATAAGCTTGTAATTACAATGCTAATAACACCTAAAAATACAACACTTGTAGCAATTGGTGACATTTTTTTATCAGCAATCATATAAAAAATATATAATATTGAAGCTAAAAAGTTTTGTACGACAACAAAGCTAGCAATACGTAGATTTCTTGTATCACGTTCTTCTAGATGAATAAAGCAAGAGCATCCATAATAAATGAATAAACAACATGCAAGTGAATTTAATACAATTCCTGATATTGCATAAAATTTATGCTCAGGTTCATTTTTTATAACACTAAATAATCCTGTAGCTGCAGCTACACATAATATTGCAGCTATAAAAAAGCATACACATACTATTTTTCTAAACGTATTTTTATCTTTCATAATTTTTTCCTCTAAATTTTACTTTATTATAGCATTAAAATATATATAAAAAAAGAAAAAGCAGATAAAAATCTGCTTAATCTTTAATTAAATTTATATTAGCATTAGTATTATATCCTTCTTTAAGGACTGTATTAGATGTAATATGAAGTTCGATATTACAATAAACAAATGCGTTTGGATAAATAATCGTCTTATTTAGTGATAAATCCTTTAAGCTTTTACAGTTAAAGAATGCAAGACTGCCTATAGAATATACATTATCTATATTAGATACTTTTTCAAGGCTTGAGCAGTTAAAAAATGTAGAACCTGTTATAGCTATAAGAGTTGAATCTTCTTCAAAATTAACTTCTTTTAAAGCTTTTGAATACGAGAACGCATTTTGTTCAATAATTGCAACACTCTTAGGAATATTAATATATTCTAATCCACTATTATAAAAAGCTCTTCTACTAATTTTATTTAAAGAATGACCTTCTATATAAACATGCTTAACATTTTTATTTTCAAAAGCGCGAACTCCAATAGATGTTACTTTTTTATTGTTATGATATTCAGGAATAGTATAATCTTTACTTATACCATAGACATGCTTAACTTCATATGTATCAGTTTCTTTAATATATCTATAGCTAATATGTGGTATTGTGAAAAACAATACTGATACTATTATTATTAAAGATATTAAAGAAATAAATGAGATTATTAAAACCTTTCTAGTTTTCATTTTCCATATGCTTATATTGTAACAAATATAAGTTATAATACATTCCTTTCTTCTTTAATAATTCTTGATGATTACCCTCTTCAACAATTTCACCATGCTTAAGTACAACAATTTTATCTGCGTGTTGAATAGTTGAAAGTCTATGTGCAACAATAAGCATTGTACCTACATTCATCATCTTTTCTAAGGAATCTTGAATTACTTTTTCTGTTTCAGTATCGATATTAGCTGTAGCTTCATCTAAAATCATAATATTTGGCTTATATAATATTGTACGTGCAAATGATATAAGCTGGCGTTCACCACTTGAATAATTAACACCACGTTC
>JAEELC010000012.1 GCA_016288675.1 Acholeplasmatales bacterium
ACATACCTTCTTATTTAATAAAGTAAAGGCGTCTGCTAAACCTATTGTAGTAGTTGATTTACCTTCTCCAGCTGGAGTTGGATTGATTGCAGTAACTAAAATTAATTTACCATTAGGATTTTTAGAATATTTTAAATCAATCTTAGCTTTGTATTTTCCATACATATCTAAATCATCTTCATTTAAATTAAGTTTCTTAGCTACTTCTGTAATCTTTAGCATTTCATTATTTTGTGCAATTTCTAAATCTGTCATAATATCATCCTTCCCGTATTTACCTAAAATCTAATTCAATTTTAGCATAAATTTTATTTACATTAAAGTAATAGAATAAGTTTTAAAAAAATAAAAGGCTTTCATTAGAAAACCTTTTGATTTTTGTTAAATATTCTCTTTAATAATATGCACTGCTCTCTTAACTTCTTCTAATGTAATGCTAGATAATGTTAATCTAATAGCGTTTTGAATAGGGAGTACATATAATCCAGCCTTCTTTAAATCTTCAAAGGCTTTTAAAGGATTATCAACAGGAATTGTTACAAAGAAACCGCAGGAATAAGGAAGATGCTTCAAGCCAACACTTTTAGCTTCTTCTATAAAAGCGTCTGCTCTATTAATTAATAGACGTCTTGCATATTCTAATTCTTCAGCAAATTCATCCTTAAAGCTAGTTAAAACCTTAACAATGATATTTTGACCTAAAGTAGATGCACCACTCCATTTACCACGAGCTGAAAAATCATTTGCTGTATTGAATTCTATAATATCTTTTTCAGTGTGAGCAATTGCAATTTGAGCGCCGATACGAAGTCCATATAATCCTAAAGTTTTAGAACCAGAAAAGCACATAATAGTAAGTACAGAATCATTAAGCTTTTCAAATAAACGAATGTTATTTCTAGAAGCGTCAAATCCTCTCTTATCATAATCTATATATGCCATATCATATATTAAGACTACTGGTGTAGAATCTCTACTAATTCTATTTAAGACCTCAACTACGCCAATCCAATCAGTGTAGCTCATAGAATAGCCAGTAGGGTTTTCACATGGATCATTTATTACTACAACAATTCTACCTTGTTCTTCCTTTAAAGATAAACATTTATCTTCAAAATCAGAAAGATTAAAATTACCTTCAGAATCAAAAAGATGGAATGTAGTATATCCTAGATGCTCTTCACGTGCAACTTGAATATAATTAGTCCACATATAATCTGGAAGTAATACTTTTTGACCATCTTCAAGGTAATTTGCAAATGTATTACAAATAGCACCAGTTCCTCCAGGTGTAGCAATACAACCTAAATAAGTATTTTCTTTAAATTCATCATAATATTGTCTAAAAATCCAATGATATAGTGCTTCATGGAATTCTTTAGTACCGCAAGTAGCACCATATGAATATTTTTCTCTACCACTAAGTTCGCAAGAAGCACGTTCTACAGTTTTAAAAGTGAAGAATTTTCCTTCTTCATCATATAACATACCAATAGTAGAATCTATAATTGAATTATCAAGCGCTTTAGCTTTACGTGCTTCTGCACCAATAGCTAATGCGTTTCCTTTATTTTCTTTAGTTAATGCATCATTACTTAAAATTGACATTTTTCCCACCTCTTACAAATACTATTTTACAATGATAATTATATATATTCAAAAGAAAATTTAAATGTTAACGTTTTTATAAAAAAATAAAGGGCCTAGAAAAAGCTAGACCCTAATAAGAATTATTCAATTGTTATAACATTCTTATTATCTATTTCTTTAGTTTTCTTAGCTACATTAATAGATAATACACCATTTTCAAGATGAGCATGAATGTTAGATGCATCACCGTTTTCAAGATAAAATGAACGTTTATATGAAGAAGTGAAGCGTTCATGCTTTACATAATTTTTCTTCTTTTCTTCTTTAGTTTCATCCTTCTTATAACTTACAACAAGAGTATCCTTGTTGTAAGAAATCTCTAGATTATCTTTATTTACACCAGGTACATCCATTGTGACTTTATATTCTTTTTCGTCTTCTTCAATATCCGCCTTCATAAAGCCAGAACTAGCACTAGTGATAGATTTAGATAAATCATCAAACCAATTTAATTCATTTCCATTTTGATCACGTAAATAGAACATAATATCAACTCCTTTACCAAATGTTTAAATACGTTAGTCAATTATAATTGTGCTTGCTTCATTCTTAACGAATGGAACAGTTACATATAGAACACCGTTTTCCATGCGAGCACGGATGTTCTTACTATCAGCATTCTTTAAATAGACAGTTCTATTATTGTATCCGCTGATACGCTCGTTTAATACAAACTTCTTATCATTACCATCTTCTTTCTTAGATTCTACTGCAATAGTAAGCTTGTCATTTTCCATTGATAGCTTTACATCCTTTTTATCTACACCAGGTAGATTAGCTTCTACTAAATATGCATCTTCAGTCTTTTCTACATCAACTAAGATTGGATTCTTAATTTCCTTGCATACTTGTTCAAAAGCCTTGTTCATTTCATTAAATAATTCATTTATATCGTTATACATATTAATCACCATGTCCTTTTCTTGCAATTGGCACTCTATATGTTTGAGTGCTAACCACCTTACACTTGTATAATACTCTTTTATTTTGGCACTGTCAACAGTTGAGTGCTAATTATTTTTATGAAAGCGTTTTCTATAATTAAAGAAAAAAGACTGTATTTTTTAATACAGCCTTAATTTAATCTATTTACCTAAGCAGAATCTTGAGAATAATTCTGTAATTAAAGTATCTGAATTAGTATCTCCAATAATTTCACCTAATAAATACCAAGCACTCTTTACATCTAATTCTATCATATCAATGTCTATATGATCTTCACAGCCCTTAAGTGCACTCTTTAAACTTGTTAAAGCTTCACGCATCTTAGCAACGTGACGTGCGTTGTTTAAATAATTAGAATCATTAACATTAAATTCATTAATGCGAGTGATTTCGATTAAAGCTTTTTCAAGCTTTTCAACACCATCACCTGTTTTAGCAGAAATGATAATAGAATCTGGAAGTGGAGTAAAGCGTTGCTTCAAATCCGCTTTATTATAAATAATAATACGCTTCTTTCCTTCTGATAATTTTAATAATTCTTTATCTTCATCTTTTAATTCATCAGTTGGTTCAAGTAATAATAATACAAGCTCAGCTTCTTCTAAAGCCTTCTTAGAACGTTCAATACCAATTTGTTCTACAACATCATCGCTTTTTCTAATACCAGCAGTATCTATTAATTTAAGTGTAACTCCACCTAAATTCAAATCACCTTCTATAGTATCACGAGTAGTACCTGCGATATCTGTTACTATGGCCTTGTCTTCTTCAAGTAATCTATTTAAAAGACTAGATTTACCTACATTAGGACGTCCAACAATTGCAGTCTTAATACCGTGAATTGCAACTACCGCAATTTTTGAGTTTTCAAGTACTGTTTCACATTCATCAATCAAATCATGAAGCATCGGAATTGCAATTTCATCAGTCATAACAATAGCGTCATCATATTCAGGATAATCAATATTTACTTCTATCTTAGAAATTAAATCAACTAGATGACTACGCATATTTACAACTAATTTATTAGTTGATTTACGAAGTGAATTAACTGAAGCTCTTAATGCTAAATCATTTGAAGAACTAATTACATCCATAATAGCTTCACTTTGAGTTAAATCAATTCTACCATTTAAAAATGCACGGCGGCTAAATTCACCTGGTTCAGCAAGCTTAAAGCCATGAGCTAATAAGCATTCAAGAACTCTATTAGTATTATAAATACCACCATGGCAGTTAATTTCACAGCTTTCTTCTCCAGTAAAACAATGTGGAGCATGGAATACTGATACCATTACTTCATCAATAGTTTGATTATCATCAACAATATATCCGTAATTTAATGTATTAGCTTTAGCAAGAGTTAAATCCTTACCTTTAAATACATTATTAACTAATTTTAATGTATTGTGTCCAGAACATCTAATAATTGAAATAGCGCCTACACCATAAGGTGTGGCAATTGCACAAATAGGATCATTCATAAAAAAATCCTCCTTATATAACTATTTCATTATATCACTTATTGTTATCTTTTTCTATTTTTACATCTTTTAATCGAGTAATAAGTTATAAAGCTTGTGAATAAGCCTATGATTAATTGAATATAAATAATATTATTTTAGTCTTTAGCTTTTTGTTTAACATCTTCTATATTATTA
>JAEELC010000125.1 GCA_016288675.1 Acholeplasmatales bacterium
ATGGTCTTTTAGAATCCCCTAATGCTTGAAGAATACCTGCAAATGTATTATATAAAATTACGCCAGATACTCCAAAGAAATATATTCTAAAATATGTGATAGATTCATTGATAACATTATCAGGAGTTTTCATCCATTTTAATATGAATGGCGATAATAATACTCCAAATAATGTTAACAAAATACTTGCAATAATACCAACTAATATATCCTTATGAATTGCCTTTCGCATATTTTCTTTATCTTTTTGACCAAAATAGCGTGCAATTACTACACCAGCACCACTAGATAGTCCTATAAAGAAACTATTAAATAAAAAAATCAAATTACCTGAACTTGATACTGCAGCAAGTGCTTCTTTTGAAACAAAATTACCAACGATAATAGAGTCAACAATATTATATAAAGTTTGAAATAAATTAGAAAATAGAATCGGGATAGCAAATAATACTATTACCTTCCATTCTTTTCCTTTAGTCATATCCATAGTAGATGTCATATAAAAAAACCTCAATATGAATATATTATAATAATATTATTAATAATAAAAGAATAAAATGCTTAAAAAAGAGTATTTTTTATTCCTATTTATTGTTTATACTTCTTATTAATTCTTCAATCTTATTTAAATCATATAATGCATATTCCTCATCATACATTTTTACATATGCATCTAAAAACTCTTTTTTATAATTTAAATAATAATATTTCTTATCTATCAAATCTATATTATTCTCATATCTTTTAATTTTTATATATTTTTCATCTATTATATCAGCAGTAGCAGAATATCGTGTTGATATATGACTATATGAATGAATATAATTACTATCTACGTAACATAATTCAATATTTTCAATTCTTTTACCAACATAAATATCATTTTTTAATTAAAAATGATTATCATCTAATAACATAACATTAGAATTAGCTTCTTTATCTAATTTAATATCAATTTTACTTAGAAGCGTATATGTCTTATTAACTTCAACATTATTATTTATATTTTTTAATTATATTCATAGATATAATAATCATCAACACCATGACTTCTACTATTAAAAAATACCTTTCCATCTATAATATCTTTTTCTTTATAATATACTGTGCAATCAAGAGCGTCTTTATCAATTGATTTTAAATACTTATTATATAGAGATTTTTTTAAATAAACAAAATAATAGGTACTGTAATCACCATATTCTAATTCCGCTTTTTCAAATTCGTGGTTTAATAATACAGGATCAGATTTAGAAGCGTATTGGTTATCCCATAAATTCGCAACACAGGTAACAACTGTTCCCATTGGAGTTGTATAAATTTGCAAAAGAGAATAATGGAGCACTTCTTCTTTAGTTTCGGCCTCCACATCTTTAAAATCAAAATTATCAGCATTTTTTTTTACAACTAAACATTAAGAAAACACTTATAAAAAACAATAATAATATACTTCTTTTTTTCATTCCCTTATATCCCCTTTATGAAATTTTTTATTTATAATTTAGTTTTACTACTATAAAAAACTTGTCAATATAAAGCAAATACATTTCACAAAAAAGAGAGATTAAAATCTCTCTAAATTTGGAAAGTAGTTTGATGAGTAACGATATCACTACTTTTTCTTGTTTCATCAGTATAATAGCTATATTTTAATTTTATAGTATATGTTCCTTTATGCTTTAAATTAGAAATTTCATAAGTTTCATTTAAATTTATAATGACTAGCTGTTTTTCAACTTCAGTATCAAATAAAATTGAAGCTGTACAGCTGATAATATAGCTTGTATTACCGCTATATTCTACTTTAAATAAAACCTTTGAATCCTTTGTACTTACAACTACAGGCTTTAATGAAGGTTCTTCATAAATATCTATCACCTGAACTTGTGCATTTGATTCCTTCTCTGTACATGAACATAATACAAATAAGCATGGAATTACTGATAAAAATATTAGAAATCTTTTCTTCATATATCTCACCCACTTTATTCAAATAAATTATAATTTATTTTTAATTTCTTGTCAAATTTTATCAAAAAAGAAAAGAAATAATATAATTTATTAAATCAGACGATACTTACTTTTCTCAAAAAAAAAGATATGGTTTCCCATATCTTTAATAATTAGTCTAATGTATAAGGTAATAAATTAGTGTTTTCATTAACTTTTACTAAGAATCTAGCAAGAACTTCAATCATATTTTCTACATCAGTAAAATCTACAACTTCACTTGGTGAATGCATATAGCGTAGAGGTATTGAATATAATACAATTGCTGGACCATTTAATGTCTTTAGCGCTGTATCTCCATCAGTACCTGTACGTCCTGCAAATACTTCTTCTTGGAATGGTAAATTAAGTTCATGTGCAGATTGACGTAAAAGCTCATTTAATGCTCTATTTGGAACACTACCATTACAAATAACTCCACCCTTACCTAAAGCTACACTACCTGGCTCACCTGAACCTTGATAATCAACTGCATAAGTAACATCAACTGCTACAACAATATTAGGGTTCTTTGTTTGTGCAATTTGATAAGCACCACGACCTGTATTTTCTTCACCTGTTGTAGTTGATACAAATAATTTATTTTTAGTTCCTTCTTTATAAGCTTTTAAT
>JAEELC010000126.1 GCA_016288675.1 Acholeplasmatales bacterium
ACACCAAGCTCGTATGATAGGCTTTGATGGAGCACAACTTGTTTTATATAAAGCTATTGATGGCTTTACTGGAACAGCTCATTCAATCGATCACAAAGCTTTAGAGGAATGCGCTAAAGAATTTAAGAATGAGGGTGTTGAAGTTGGTATGCTAGGTGCATATTTTAATCCTGTTCATTCAAACAAAGAACTTGTTAAAGATAATATTGAACGTTTTAAAGAATATTTATCATACTGTTCAATGTTTAATTGCAAATATGTTGGTAGTGAAACTGGCTCTTTTAATGATGATAAGTGGACTTATAATCCATTAAATAGAACTCAAGACGCTTTAAACACTAACATTGAAACATTTAAAGAGCTTGCTGATGTTGCGAAAGCTTGGAATGCTAATATTGCACTTGAAGGAGCATATGGACATTGCATGTATGAACCAGCTCAATTAAATAAATTAATTAGTGCAATAGATAATGGTCATGTTAAAGTTACAGTTGATATTTTTAACTATTTAGATATCTCTGCATATGATGTAGAAACACAACATAAAATGCTAGATGAATCTATTAAATATTTCAAGGATAAAATTGTTATTTATCATTTAAAAGACTTTGTAGTTGATACTGAAAATAACAAGCTTAAGCAAGTTGGTCTTGGTGAAGGTATTATGGATTTAGAATACATTATTTCTACTGCAAAGCGTGAAACTCCAAACGCATTACTTGTATTTGAAGGATGTCCAAAGGACAAAATGCAATCTAGCTACGATTATATTAAAAAATTATTAAATGAATAAAGAAAAGGATTCTATTCCAACATACATATTGGGATAGAATCCTTTTTTTAATATAAAAAAAACACAAGTTAATAATTAATATTACGTTCTATTATATAATAAATCTATTATATTCTTTGACTTTATTCTTCTAAGCAACATATATCCAAATAATAATATAATCAAAGATTCCATTAATACTCCAAGAATTATAATAGGATTTATTGCTAAAATATTTTCATTGAAATTACAAGTAATCTTTATCATTTCATTAAATAGAGGTATTAACAAACTATATATAATTAAGCATAATGCACTAATAAATGCATATAAATAACATAATGTCAACATTTCAAGTAAAAAATGAATTTTAATTTGTAAAAAAAGAACTGTAAGCATCACATATTACAGTTCTTTTTATTATGCTAAAAATACATATAAATAAATACCCATAAATTGAATAATTGATCCAAGAAGAACAAAGATATGCCAAATGAAATGAGCAACTCTTCTTCCACGTAACAATCCAAAAGGTATCATACCTAAAGAATAAACTACTCCACCAATGAATATATAATATAATAATCCTTTATTATACATAAACCATCCTGGTACCATACATAAAGCAGACCATCCAATAATAAAATAAAGTGGGAAATTTATCTTTCTTGTTCTTTCTGGTCCGAATGTACATGTAAAAATTATACCAACAATTGCAAGTAACCAAATAAGAGCGAAATATGCAATTCCTAAGTCTTGTCCAATTTCACCATATTCTCTACCTAATTCAATTAATTGTAATGGTGCAAATGTTCCACAAATCATTAAATAAATAGATGTGTAATCAAATCTTCTCCATATTCTTTTAACTCGTTTACCCCATTTAAAAGAATGGTATAGGCAACTATTTAAACACATAAAGAACATTGCAGCCATATATATAATTGCAGATAGCTTCATATAGCCAGTTTTAGAATGAACAAGCATTAGCACAAGTCCTACAATTGCAAGAATACAACCAATACCATGCGATACTGCATTTCCAACCTCTTCAAGTACGGAATGACGTGGTGGCTGTACACGAGGGTGCTTATTAAGTCTAGCATTCTTTCTTATTTGTCTATTTAAATGTCTTAAATCTTTTCTTGCTTTTTTATTCAAAGTTTTTATTTCTTCATTCATATTATTTAGCTAATATCTCACAGTGATCTTCAAATACTGCGATTGTATACTCCCATTGTGCTGAATCTGAACCATCTGCAGTATAAATAGTCCAATCATTTGAAGCATCTAAGAAAACATGACGCTTACCTTCATTAACCATTGGTTCAATAGTAAATACCATACCTGGAGTAATAAGCATACCTGTATGCTTCTTACCAACGTGGCATACATATGGATCTTCATGAATTTCAAGACCAACACCATGTCCACCAACTTCTTTTACAACTTGATAACCATAGCTTGTAGCTTTACGATTAATTAAATAACCAATATCACCTAAAGTTGTTTCCCATGGAACAAGAGCTTCAAAAGCTTCATCAAGCATAGCCTTAACACGTTCACATAATTTCTTACGTTGTTCAGAAACTTCACCAATTAAAAACATTCTGCTTGAATCTCCAAAATATCCATCAACAACAGTTGTACAATCAACATTTACAATATCCCCTGGCATTAAAATATCTTTCTTGCTTGGAATACCATGACAAACTTGGTCATTAATAGATGTACAAGTATATGCAGGATATCCTTCATAACCATATACTGCTGATTTTCCACCAAATTCTATTGATTTAATACGTACAATTTCATCAATTTCATGTGTAGACATATAAGGTCTAATTTGACTTGCAACTTCGTCTAAAACCTTTGTATTTACTATTGAAGCCTTACGAATTCCTTCAATTTGTTCATCTGTTTTAATCATAGCGTCAGTAGGAACTTCAACGCCTTTAGCTTTTAGTTCGTGAATACGAGCTAATATTTCTTCTCTATTCATAAATATTGCCTTCTTTCTTAAAAATATAAGCATTTAGATTATACCATTAAAATGGTTTTTAGTGAAATGTTATGATAAAATATTATTGAATAAAAAAGAGGAAATAATTATGAATACTTTAAAATCAATCTATGATAATTATGATTATATTATTTGTTTAGATACAGAAACTACAGGATTAGACCCTAAGAAATGTCAAATTATTGACTTAGGAGTTATTTGTGCAGAACGCATAAGAGATGAAATTTTAATAACTGATGAAATTAATGCACTTATTAAATTACAAGAAAAAGGCGCCAAGCTTCCACAAGAGATAATAAGTCTTACCCATATTACTGATGAGATGCTTGAAAAAGAAGGATTAAATTTTGAACAAGCAAGAAATTTATTTGCTGAAATGCTAAATAAGCCTGGAAAAAAACTTATTGCGACTTACAATGCGCAATTTGATTTAGGATTTTTACGTTATTTTTTAAAAGGCTGCAAATTTAGCGATTTAGCATTCTTAGATATTTTAACAATTTATAAGGATAGAGCTGTTTATCCACATAAATTATTCCAAGCTGTTACACATTATAATTTAGATGATAAAGTTCAAAACACACATAGAGCTCTTGATGATACACTAGCATGCTTTGAAGTCTTAAAATCTATGAGTGATGAAAAAGATGATATTATAAAATATGTTAACCTATTTGGATACAATCCAAAATATGGTGCTCCAGAAATAAAAATAAAAGGCATTACCTATAAATCTCAACCTTATGTTGATATTATTGGTAAGCCTTTATATGAAGACTAATTTTAGTCTTCTTTTTTTAATATTGTATAACAATTATTATATTCAAGATAAATATAATTATCTTTTGCACTAATGTTAATATAATCCTTATATTTAATTTTTGTTTTATATATTTCACCATTATTTAAATCACAACAAAATATATATAATTCAAGCTTTGTACCCATAACAAAATACATTTTATGATTTAATGTATCTAAATAAGATAAACTAATATTTTTTTGATTAATCAATGGTTTTGACATAATCTTTTTATTATTAAAAGTTACACTCTTAGGACCATATTTATTATTATAAGATACTACATAATTTTCATATTTATAATAAAACGATGCTAACTCACCTTCAATATCTTTAACAAAATATATTCATCTACCATTTGATATTTCTCATCAAGTAGTATTCCTTCAATATTAGTATCATGATATATTATTAAGTTTAAATTATTCTTAGAATCAACTAATACATTTGATCTATTTATATTATTTTTTTTAAATGAATAAGTATTTACTTGAAAATCTTCATTAATTACTACAATCTTAGCCACATTATTTTTATAAACAGAAAAAATAAACGAATCATCTATTTTATATAAGAAATCATAATTATCAGTATCAATCTTATAATCTTCTAGATTATATTTTAATACTTTATCTTCGTAATTAATATTAAGTGTAGTTTCTTCGACAGTAAATTTATAATCAACTATTTCTTTTTCATTTTTATCTATTTCTGTATAAGATGTATTTATAACATCCTGATTTTAAAATTTAACACCATAGTTAATATTAAGATATATGATTATAAAAATAACAATAATTAAAAATATAGATATAGCAATTAATCTTTTTTTCATATTACAAAACACTTCCTTTAGTAAAAATTATAAAATACTATTATTATTTCAATATGAAATTACAATAAAATAATGTATTATTTTTATAACAAAAAAGGCAGTTCGATAAAGTTCAAAACTGCCATCAAAAATAATATCTATTGATTTTTCTTATGTTCAAAAATTCCACAAAATGTATGATATACAGGAATTAGTAAGAATACTACCCAACCTGGATGCCATGCAGTAAAATAGAATCCGATGTATATAAATACTGCAGTGCATAGAACGGCCATATTAAATTTAGAGGCCTTTTTATAATAAATAGCTTCAGGAATGGAACATATAACTAATGCAATTAAATATAATATCCACCATACTGCCCAACGTAATGGATCTTTCGAAATAAAACCTATTAATAAATAAGCAATAGTTGCAACAAGCATTGAAAGTCCATATAAAGTAGATAACCATATAGGTTTGTTATCTTCATTCTCTTTATCAATAACATTTACGTTTTGAGTTTCTTCTACACGTTCAATTGTTTCTTCAATTGGTTCACTTGTATCAAGCAAGCTATCTAATGATACATTATATAATTTAGCAAGTACTATTAAATTATCTGTATCAGGACTAGATTCACTTCTTTCCCATTTTGATACAGCTTGTCTAGATACACCTAGTTTTGCTGCTAGCTCTTCTTGTGAATAGCCATACTTTTTTCTTAATTCTACTAATCTATTTGCAATTTCAATATTCATAATTTTGTACCTCTTTTCTGATTCCATATTATCAAAAATATTGGTTGCGTACTACCAATTCTAGTTTGAAATACACCGCAACCATTGGTTGCAATGCTGTTTTTTTGATATTTTAGTTATTTTTTCTTTTTCCCTATTATTTATAAGTTAATATCATTATAAACTTATAAGCAATATAAATAAATATAAATTTTAAAGTCAAAAAAAATAATGCGATTTAAATCGCATTATTTTCCTAAGAATTTTAATAATTTCTCGTTTTGACATTCATTAAAAATATATTCTGGTG
>JAEELC010000127.1 GCA_016288675.1 Acholeplasmatales bacterium
ACTAAATTGAATGTAGATGAAAATATAAGATTACTTTGTAAGATTAAAAATGTATTATACAAAGAAGAAGTAGTTGATGAAGCTTTATCAAAGCTTGATATTTTTGATTTAAAATATTCTAAAGTTAATGAAATTTCAGGTGGAGAACGTCAAAGATTATCTATTGCAATCGCATTAATTTTAAAAAGTAAGGTCTTAATTTTAGATGAACCAACATCATCATTAGATGATAATAATTCAAAAAAATTAATGGATTCAGTAAGAAATTTAAGTAATGAATTATTGATTATTGTTTCTACTCATGAATTGAGTTATATTCAAGAAGATGATACAGTTATTAATTCAAATGATTTTATAAGTGGAAATAGTGAACAATATGAATATAAGAAAAATAATCAAAAGAAAATTGATTTAGGACTTAATACTTTAGAAGTTAAACAAAAAATAGTAAGAAAACAATGGATAAGATTTATTAGTCAAACAATAATTATTGCTTTATTAATTTGTTTATTAACATATATATTTCCAATAAGTAAATTAACATATTCAAAAATTGCAGCTGATAGTATTATTAATGATAGCCACTATTTAATTTTAGGTGGGGGATATGATATAGGTAGTAGTTCTTCAGAAATAAAAAAAGATTTATCAGATTGTCCTATGGATGGATATAATGTTTATAGAAGTGGCATTATTATTAATGATCTTGATAAATCAAATGATTCTGAAGTTTGTTTAGCTTCTAGCTTTGTTGATATTGAAGATTATAAAGACTATGAGATTGGTCTTACAAATTATTCTTACGATATTTTAAATAAAAATAATCTTATTATTGATAACAAAGTTAAATTTAATGATACTTATTTAAATATAGTTGAAATAAATGGGCTTGATATTGAAGATAATAAGCGTAATAGGGATATGTATGATTATGTAAAAATGAATTATTATACATATGATAAAATTACAAATTTTGAAGTAAAAAATACTATAAATAAATTTGTTCCTAATGATAAATTGCTTGATAATCAAGTTATAATAACTCAAGAATATTTAGACAAAATGTATGGAAATACTTATCAAGTATTTAATGTCGGTGATGATATAACAATAAGTATACCTTGGGGATACGATTGTGAAGAAAGAACTTTTGAAATTGCTGAAATTAAAGAAAAAGGTGATTTTGAAATTTCAGATAATTTGCATAAGGCTATTAAAAAAAATCAGTTATATTTAGTTAATAAGTATTATCAACTAGATGATGAAGCACAAGCAGAAAAGTTGGTTGATTATTTAGAAAATAATAATGTTATGTATTCTTTTAATAATAAATTTGCTGTATTTAAATTTTCTGAATTCTATATTGCTTTAACAAATATATGTTTAGCTTTAATCCCAATATTATCACTAATTTCAATTGGTATTACTTTTTATATGAGCTATATTATAATTAAAGAAAATGAACACACTTTTGATATTTTGACTTTGGCTGGAGTATCAAAGAAGAGTATCAATAGAATTTGTTTAATCGATGAAATTGAATCAATTATTTGTTCTTTAATTCTATCTATAATTCCGTTAATAACTATTAATAATTTTTTAATTGATAATCCTAGACAAGATGAAGATATAAAAAATTTAAAAATAACATATAGCTTCTTTGATTTTAAATATTTTATATTATCTATAGCTATTATTGTGTTAACGTTAATGTTATTTACAGTATTACAAGTACTATTAAAAAAGAAAAAAGGATCATTTATTAATTAGTTTATATTATAAAAAAATGGCTATGCACAGTTGCATAGTCATTTTTTGTTATTATTTATCTTTTAAATTTATGGAATGAAATAATCATTAATAATACTATTAATATATCTATTACAAGAGAACTAATAAAATATATATTATTACTAAATTTATCTCTTAATGAAATAATTATCCATAATGCGTAGAATGATATAACTAAAAGAATACTTTTTAATGTAAGTTTAAAGTTAGACCATGTTGAATGAGAACGTTCTAAATCTGTTTTTGGCATTAGTTAAGTCCTCCAATCATAAGTATTACTAATACAATTATCTCTAATAAAAGAGATGAGTAGATAATAATACTAAAATATTTTTTATCTGTTTTATGGTGATTGATGATTCTTCCTAAAAAACCACCAAGCCCTCCACCAAATGCTGATAAGAATAATAAAGTTTTTTCTTTTGTGCGTTCTTTACCTTTAATAGCTTTTTGTTTATCGGATTTAAATGCTATAAATGTAATAAGGGTCATTAGTAATATATAGACTATATAAATTATTAATAAATATTGGTTAAAACTCATATAAATTCTCCTCTTTTTTATTATACCATTTTGATTGAAGATTTTTTAATAAATGATATAATAAAAATATAAAAAGTGGACAGAAAGGAAAATATAATATGTTAGAATATAAATTTGATACACAATTACTTATTGCAGGACATGATCTTGACGAAGATGAAATAAATGATTACATCAGTGAGCATTTCGAAGGAGATTGCTTACTAGTTGTTGGTGATGATGAATTAATTAAGATTCATTTCCATACTAACCAACCATGGCAAATTCTTGAATATGGTACAACAAAGGGTGAAATCTATGACATCGTTGTTGAAAATATGGAACGCCAATCTGCTGGATTAAAGGGTTAATTGTGGCAAACTATTCATATATAATTATTCAAGGAGGAAAGACAGTTTTAGACTATCTTTCCTCTTTAGCTTTAGGTAAAGAAAAAATCAAGTATTTTAATAATACAAAGGATAGTATTCTAATCAATGATATTCCTAAATCTTTAAATAGTAAGCTAAACATAGGAGATGTTCTAACACTTAAAATAGAAGAACATTTAGACATAGTTCCACTTAAAAGAAAGATAAGCATTCTTTATGAGGATGATTATTTATTACTAGTAAATAAACCTGCTAATATTTTAGTTCATAGTGATGGCGCAAATAATATTGATAATACATTAGCTAATGCAGTTGCATATTATTTTAAAAATAAGGGATTAGATATTCCTGTAAGATATTGTCATAGACTTGATAAGGATACAACTGGTTTAATGATTTTTGTAAAAGATCCTTTATCAGAATCTTTTATAAAAAAACAAATTGAAGAAAAAAATCTACATAGAGATTATTTAGCAATTGCTCAAGGTAATCTAAATAAAAATATGACTATTAATAAGCCTATCGGTCGTGATAGACATATTAATGGTAAGTATAGAATAAGTGATTCTGGAAAAGAAGCTATCACAGATGTTGTGGTTGTTAAAAACTATAAGAAATATTGTTTACTTAATTTATTCTTACATACAGGTCGTACTCATCAAATCAGAGTACATTTATCATCAATAGGACATCCTATTTTAGGAGATAGTATATATGGGGATAAATCACAATTAATTCAAAGACAAGCATTACATTCATACCATGTTAAATTTATTCATCCAATAACTTTAAAAGAAATTGATATAACTTGCCCTCTTCCTTTTGATATGAAAAAGTTGACAAAAGGTGTATAATATATTATAAATAAATAATATATTAAAAAGGGAAACGATAGTATGGACAAAGTATTTTTGGAAAAATTCAATGTTTATAAATCAAATAAGTTTTTATATGGTGATGATTTATATAATTATATTTATGCACACCTATCAGATTTAAAATATCCTTTAGAGGATATTAATTATCTTTTAGATGAAGGAAAGAAAGAAAAAGATTATTATTTATTAAGTTTAGGTTATTATTCACAATATCTTTATTATTATGGAAATGACCCTAAGGATAGTGTTAAGTATTTAAAAAGTGCTATTGATAATATTGTATATCTTGAAAATTATTCACATAATAATCTATATTTTTCTATTCTTTTATCTAAAGCCTTATATCATAATATGAATTTAGATTTAGAAAATGGTATGCGTACTTCTTTAGAAGCTTTAAAGGCCTTAGAAGGAAGTAAGAATATTAATATGGTTGTTCAGTTTAATATTAATCTTTCTTATATTTTATCTGAATTAGGATTTCCACGCCAAGCTTTACAATTAGTATCAAAATTTGAACAAAATTTAACATATTTTGATAATAAGCTTAAGTCTCATTTATATACTTGTTTAATTTTTATGAGTATGCA
>JAEELC010000128.1 GCA_016288675.1 Acholeplasmatales bacterium
ACGAGTAGTATCTTGTGAAATTAAGTTAATTTCATAAGTACCCTTATTAACTGCAATTTCAACCTCATTATAAATATCTTCAATTGTACGGCTCTTTAAAATACCACGAATAAGTGGGATTGCGCAGAATGCACAACGATTTAAACAACCATCACTTATTCTTACATAAGTCATATAATCTGGAGTATCAGTTACACGTTCAATAAATGATAATGTATCGGAATCCTTGTAATTAGTATGTAAGAAGCCATTAAGAACTGAAGAAATATTTTTATAATCATCAATTGTCATAAAATAATCTACTTCAGGAAGTTCATTAATTAATTCTTCTTTATATCTTTGAGCAAGGCAACCCATAACAACAAGCTTCTTACCGCTAGTCTTATGTTGAGCAAGCTCTAAAATAGTATTAATAGCTTCTTGCTTAGCACTTAAAATAAAAGCGCAAGTATTAACCATTAATATATCTGCTTCTTCAGGTGTAGCAACAACCTTATTTCCATGGTTCTTTAAAAATCCTAAAACCATTTCGCTGTCAACTTGATTCTTTGAACAGCCAAGAGTAATCATATAAACGTTCATAAATACCTCTATAATTCTTTTGAATCTAAAATAATGGTAGTAGGTCCCATATTAGTAAAACTAATATGCATATCGGCACCAAACACACCAGTATATACGTTTAACCCATAACTTTCTAATTCTTTATTAAATGCATTGTAAAGCATTACAGCCTCTTCACCACGCATCGCATCAGTAAAGCCAGGTCTATAACCATGACTTGCATCTGCATATAAAGTGAATTGAGAGATAGATAATACCTCTCCATTTACTTGACTTAACGAAAGATTCATTTTATCGTTTTCATCTGTGAAAACACGAAGACCTTGAACCTTTTTAGCTAATTTTTTTACTTCATCTAAAGTATCACCATTAGTAAAGCCAACAAGAAGCATGAATCCAAAATTAATTTTAGAAACAATTTTTCCCTCAACTTCACAACTAGCATCTTTAGCTACTTGAACTATTACTCTCATGATAAAATACGCTCAATATTATAAATTCCTTCAATCTTTTTAAGATTTACAATAACTGTTTGAAGTTCAATAGTATTAGAAACTAAAATCTTAATCTTAATTACAGATTCAAGGTTTAAATCATTTTTAACATTAATGTCAGAAACTTGTAGATTTGCTTGTGATAATAAATTTAAAATTTCAGCAAGTAGTGTAGGTTTTGTAGTAGCATTAATCTTAATAGCAGTCGCATATTTACGGACAATATTAGTTGCCCAATCAAGTTTTATTTGACGTCTATCTTCTAGCGCTCCAAGATTTTGACAATTAACATTATGTACAACTATACCGTTACCTTTTGTAATATATCCAACAATTTCATCGCCTGGAATTGGTAAGCAACAATTTGCAAGTTTAATATTTGGATTAGTTAAACCTTCAATTACAACACCAGTTTCAGAATTTGTAGTTAAATTACGTTTAGCCTTATCCATTGATTTTTGAAGCTTTTCAGCATCAAACATATCTTTAGGTTCTTCATTAATAATCTTTGCACAAACTGTTTTAGGAGATAAGATACCTTTACCAATTTCAAGATACATATCTTCAACAGTTGAAATATTATTCTTAGAGAAATTTGATGTTACAAATTCATCATTGAAATCAAAAGTGATTTTTTGTTGATTCATTTCTTGAGCAAGATTATTTTTACCTCTATCAATAATTACATCCCTATTTTGATTATTTAAGAATGCACGAATCTTATGTCTAGCATGGCTAGTATGAGCAATATTCATCCAATCTTCAGATGGACCAAATGAATTATTACTTGTTTTTATAGATACAATGTCACCTGTCTTAAGTTCATAAGTTAATGGAACAATTTTACCATTAATAATTGCACCTACAGTCTTATTACCTAGATTAGTATGAATCTTGTATGCAAAGTCAATTGGCGTAGAACCCTTAGGTAAATCAATTACATCACCATTTGGAGTATATACATATACATTTGCATCTAGGATTTCATTTTTAATGCTTTCAACATAATCTTCTGCAGAAACATTATTACTTTCTTCTGTAGAAGCTCTAACAAGGTCACTATACCATTTTAATTTTTGAGCAATTTCGTATTGCTCTTTTTCTTTTGAATAAGTTACGCTTTCTTTATAAGCCCAGTGTGCAGCAACACCATATTCAGCAATAATATCCATCTCTTGAGTTCTAATTTGAACTTCAAAAGTATTACCCTCAGGTCCAATTACTGTTGTATGAAGTGATTGATACATGTTTGACTTAGGAACAGCGATATAATCTTTAAAGCGTTTAGGAATTGGAGTGTAATGTGCATGTATAATACCTAAAACTTGATAACAAGTTTCAACTTTATCCACAATTATACGAATTGCGTATACATCGTATATATCTTCAAATTCCTTTTGCTTAGTAATCATCTTTTTGTAGATAGAATAAGTATTCTTCATTCTACCCTTAATTGTATATTCAATATGATTTTCGTTTAAGTATTCTTTTACACCTTTAATAATTTTATCAACAAGACCATCTTTTTCATTTTCTCTATGATGAACAAGATTAGTAATCTTCTTGTACATTTCAGGTTCAATATATCTTAAACTTCTATCTTCGAGTTCACTCTTGATATGATTGATACCGAGTTTATCAGCAAGAGGAGCATAAATTTCAAGTGTTTCTTTAGCTATACGAACTTGCTTTTCTGGAGCTTGGAAATCCATAGTACGCATATTATGTAATCTGTCAGAAAGCTTAACTAAAATAACACGAATATCTTTTGCCATCGCAAGCAACATCTTTTGGTGATTAACAACTTGAGCCTTTTCTAAAGAACTAAATTTAAGCTTACTAATTTTAGTAACACCATCAACAATACTTGCTACATCTGCATTAAACTCTCTAGTTAAATCTTCAAGAGTTGTATCTGTATCTTCTACAGTATCGTGTAATAAACCTGCGCATACTGTATTAGGACCTACATGAAGCTGTGCTAGAATTATAGATACTTCAAGAGGATGAATAATATAAGGCTCTCCACTTTTACGCTTTTGATCCTTATGTTTATCTTTTGCATATTCAAATGCTTTGCAAATTAATGCTAAATCGTCTTCATGTGTAATATATGTTTTTACAACTTCAAGAAGTCTATTAACATTTACATCACATTGTTTTTCCATAAGCTCTACCTCCTAGATATCTTAATTCTTTTTCTAGCCTTTTTAATTATTCACCTTCATAAGTAAGTAAACTAAATACAGGTGCCTTTAATACATCTCTACCGTGTAAATCAGTTAATTCAATTGCACAAGCAAAACCAACTGTTTCAGCTCCAAGCTTTTCAACTAATTCTTCACAAGCACGAGCTGTACCACCAGTGGCAAGTAAATCATCAACTATTAATACCTTGTCACCCTTCTTTAATGCATCTGTAAGTAAACATAAAGTGTTAGTACCATATTCTAAAGAATAATCAGCAGTAACTGCTTCTCTTGGTAACTTACCTGGCTTACGAACAGGAGAGAAACCTAAATTTAATTTATAAGCAATTGGACAACCAAAAATAAATCCACGTGCTTCAGGTCCAATGATAACATTAGCACCAACCTTTTTAGCAAATTCAGCCATTTGGTCAATCGCATATTCAAATGCCTTGCTATCACGAATCATAGGTGTTACATCACGGAACATAATACCTTTCTTTGGGAAATCTTCAATAGTTGCAACATAATCTTTTAAATTCATAATAAAACCTCACTCTAATACTTTTCTATTATACCACAAATCTGGTTCATTTTAGAAAACATATTTATTATAATAAATATATCTTTAAAAATAAAGGACTATGTTATAATACTTACAGATAAACAAAAGGAGGTATCCTATGGAACCGCTAGCACATAGATTACGTCCAACCTCTTTTGACGATATGGTCGGTCAAAAAGAGTTAATTGGAGAAAATGGAATAATAAGAAAAATGGTTGAACAAAATAAGCTAATGTCTATTATTTTATTTGGTCCTCCAGGATGTGGAAAAACAACAATAGCTAAAATTATTAAAGAAAAATTTTCAATTGATTCTTTTTCATTTAATGCGTCAGTTGATAATAAAAAAGTCTTACAAGATATAGCTAATTCAGTTAAATTTTATCATAATGCGATTGTTATAATTGATGAAATTCACAGAATGAAAAAAGATACACAAGACTTCTTATTACCATTTCTTGAAAATGGTTCGATAACAATAATAGGTTTAACCACTTCAAATCCTTATATTTCTATAAATCCAGCTATTAGATCACGCTGTCACATATATCAATTAAAACAAGCAACTGAAAATGATATTATAGAATTATTAAAAAAAGCGTTAAATGATAAAATCTTTGAAAATGTAAAAATAAATGATTCAATATTACATTTAATTTCATCAAGATCAGGCGGAGAAATTAGAAGTGCCTTAAATATGCTTGAAACATTAAGCTTACTAAGTGGAGAAATTACATTACAAGATGCCGAAAATGCAATAGGAATTAAAGCTTTAAAATTAGATAGCAAAGACATTTACTACTACGACTTACTAAGTGCATTACAAAAATCAATTAGGGGTTCAGATGTAGATGCCGCGCTTCTATATTTAGGAAGATTAATAAAGCTTGAAGATTTAGATATCATAATTAGACGCTTAACTGTAATATCATATGAGGATATAGGATTAGCTAATCCACAAGTAAGTTTATATGTAAATGGTGCCTGCGATGCAGCATTAAAATTAGGACTACCTGAAGCTCGTATTCCATTATCTTTTGCGGTAATTGCATTAGCAATGTCACCAAAGTCTAATACTGCAGAAAGTTCGATAGATAAAGCATTATCTGATATCGATAAATACCCTGATTTTAATATCCCTGCAAATATTTTAAATAGAGAAATAAAAGGTAATTCTAAATTATATAAATATCCACATGATTTTGAAAATGATATAGTATATCAACAATATTTACCAAACGAACTAAAGGATCATAGATATTATGAACCAAAGACAACAGGTAAATATGAAAGAGCAATAAAAGAATACTATGAATTTGCAAAAAATATATTAAAAAAATAAAGAAGAAATTATTGTCTAATTTCTTCTTTTTCTTCTACTTTTTTATCATTAAATGGAATACCAATTATGCTTAATGCAAAAAATCCAATAGCACCTATAGATATTAAATATTTATTAGAAATAGTAATTCCTATAAAAATAAAAGCGATAAAAATAACTATTAAAGTAATAAACAAAATCTTAAATTTCATACACTTCACTCTCCAAAACAATGTATTTTTATTATAATACTTTTTGTATTATGTGTAAATATTTTTATTCTTTTTTTGTAAAAAAAAATAATGGCATATTTGCCATTATATTTTTAGTAACAATGCAACTAAAGGAATAGTTATAATTGTTGATAAAGTTGTAAGTAATACAATATTTGAAGATAATTCTTCTTCTTGATGTTCAATTTCAGCTAAATTTGAAACCATTGAAGCTGTTGGACAAGCAGCAAGAATTAAAATTGCAGCCTTAAATTCATATGTTAAAACTGGAATAAAACGAACTACAAAATAACAGAAGATTGGAAAAATAATCATTTTGCATAAAATTGTTACATATACAATCTTATTAATGAATAAATTCTTAAGTTTCATTGTTGAAAGTCTACAGCCTAAAATAATCATGCATAATGGAGTAGTCATTTTTGCAAATATAGCAATACCATTTTCAAGTTCAACTGGAATATATTTATAAGCATTAAATATATATAAAGGAAGAGCAATATATAAACCAATACTAGCAGGATTTAATAAAGCTTTCTTTAAAGATATATATTTCTTATCTAATGTAATACAGAATACACCTAATGTGAATACTAATACATTCATAGAACATACATATACACATGAAAAACAAGCAACAATAGGATAACTAGATAATACGGCTTTTACAATTGGAAGTCCAAAGAATCCAACATTAGCTAGTGTAGATCCAATTGAAAATAAACGGTATCTTGGTTCTTCAAATTTTCTTCTAACAATTAAATATAATACCACAAAGAATATACATTGAAGAATGAAAGATACAGTGAAGAATAAAGCCATTTGTCCAAAATCTTTAGCTACAAATTCGCCCATTCCTAAGAAACTTGAAATAATCATTAAAGGCATACATACAACTACAAGTAGTTGAGATATGCTTGATAAATGTTGGCTCTTCATTTTGTTTGTTTTACCAAGTAAATATCCAGGTAAAATAAATAAGAGCGTAATAAAAACATTCATTAATGTAATTTTAAAAATCTCCATATAAAAACCTCATACAAATAAAAAAAGTGTTTCTATTTTACTCCTATAGACATACGAAATCAAGACTTATTTTTTTCAAAAAAGTTTTTATAGCTAAAAATAAAAAGAAAAAATGATAGCACTGCTATCATTTAATTTCTTTATTTATTACTTAACAATGTGACCGAAAACTTCACCAGATAAGCAACCAGCATTTGATTCATCTGTATCAATATGCATAGCTAAAGCGTAGTTCTTAGATACACGAACAACTGTATCTTGGAATACTAGCTTTCTACCAGTTTCATTTTCAACTTGAACTGAAACGATGTCTCCGTTCTTAACACCTTCCGCTTCAGCATCTTCTGGAGTCATATGAATGTGACGCTTTGCAACGATAACACCTTCAGAAAGTTCTACTCTACCAGCAGGTCCTACAAGAGTGCAAGCAGCTGAACCAGCTACATCACCTGATTCTCTGATTGGAGCCTTAACACCTAAAGTACGAGCATCAGTGAATGATACTTCAACTTGGTTTTGGCTTCTAACTGGTCCTAGGATTGAGCAAGATAATTCTCCTTGCTTACCTGTCTTAGGGTTAACTGGTCCTAAAACTGTAACCTTTTGTTCAGAAGCGAATTGACCTGGTTGTGATAATTCCTTCTTAACAGTTAGTTGAGCACCAGCTCCAAATAATTGCTCAAGAACTTCTTGAGTAACGTGTACATGACGTGCACTTGTTTCAATTAAAATCTTTGCCATAATGATTTACGTTCCTTCCGTTTAATATTTTAAACACAAATATTATATCAAACAAACTAATGTTTGTAAACTTATAATAAGATATATTTAAGGTATAATTTTAACTAGTTAATTCACTATCTTCTTTGCTGACAACCATAGGATAATATTCCATTGAATCAATCATATCACCTTCGTACATGTCAATAATTTTGTAAACACTTGCAACAAAATTAGTATTTAATGTAACTCTATCATTAACTTTTAAATCAAAGCCATCAGCAAAAGCTATTATAGGTAATTCTTCTCTAAGTTTTTGATTTTCCTGTAAGCATAATGCAATTTTATGTCTCTTACCTTTATCTAAAACTTGATGATGAGTTTCTAAATATGGATCAACTAAAAAGAATGTTACATTCTTTGATTTCACAATTAAAGTATGTTTATCCTTTGATTTTGTGAATAAATACATTAAGTCTTTTACATTACCTCTAATAGTTTTTTGATTATTAG
>JAEELC010000013.1 GCA_016288675.1 Acholeplasmatales bacterium
ATAATATTCGTGGTGAATATAAAATATTTAACAATGTACAATAATAAATAATCCCTGTAGAATTATCTACAGGGATATTTTTTATTTGATTTTTCTAATTTTAGAAATAAAGAATCCTTCATAAAGCTCACTAGGCTTAACAGTAATAGTACCATCTAAAGTATTCTTTAATAAATATTTTTCATCAATATTTAATGTAATAGGTTCAAGTACGACGTTATCATTTAAAACAGAACGTACAACATCTTCATTTTCAACGCGTAGTATTGAACAAGTTGAATATACTAGTGTATGTCCTGGCTTTAATATTTCTACTGCCTTACGCAATAATTCTTTTTGAATCTTACTTGAATTTTTTACAAGGTCAATTGAAAAATTCTTTAAATCACGAGGATTATTTAATCTTAGAGTACCACTTCCTGAGCAAGGTGCATCAAGTAAAATAGTATCAAAGCGGAAAAATGAATCTAGCTTTCTAGCATCAATAACCATTATATTAGCCTTAGCATTTTGCATTTCAAGATTATATTTAAGCTTATCAGCACGAATCTTATTAGCTTCACATGCCATAATATTTTTAGTATTCTTTGTAATGCTAGCAATTTCACAAGTTTTACCACCAGGTGCAGCACACATATCTAAAATATCACTACTATTATCTAGATCTAAAAAAAGTGGTGGGATTTGACTAGACAAAGATTGTAAATAAATCTTACCTTCTTTATATATATCTTCTTCTGATAAATCATATGGCTCATTTAATATGATTGCATTTTCTGATATATCAGATTTTGTGTAAGAAATTGATTTATTATCCAAATAATTTAACACTTCTTCTGCACTAGTCTTATTAAGATTAATTCTAAATGTAGTTTTTCTTTTTGTAGATAAACCTTCAATTATTTCATCTACATTAGAATATTCTTTTCCTATTAAGTTTTTTAATTCATCAAGTGTAATCATATTAACTCCAATATTTCACTAAATTTATCTATTGTATATTTATTATATAATTTAAGTATTTCTTTATCAACATAACCATAAGTACAACTAATACATTTAACATTAGCATTATGAGCAGTTTTAATATCAGTTATAGAGTCACCTACATAAATAGTATTTTCCACTTTTGAGCCAAGCTTATAAATTAAATCTTTAAGATGTTTATGATTAGGTTTTAGACGATAATTATCATTATCTCCTTCAACAATATCAAATACACCTTCAAAATAATGATTAATAATAGTCTTCGTATCAATATCAGGTTTATTAGACAATACCGCAAGCTTATAGCCTTTATCTTTTAAGCTTTTTAAGGTTTGAATAACTGTATCATATGGTCTTGTTGTATTTAATTGTATTTCTCTATATTTCTTATTATATAAATCAAGTACTTGTGTACTAATCGGATTATTTATAAAAAGAACAGGATTTTTAATGTGATAAATAGATTTTTTAACTAGAGTCATTGACCCAAGACCTACATATTCTCTAGTTTGTTCCAAAGTATTTTCACGCAAATTAAAGCTTTTTAAAGCGAAATTGATGGCACTATTTATATCACCTAAGGTGTATAAAAGAGTACCATCAAGATCAAATATAATTGATTTATTCATTTGTATTAATTTTTAATACAATTTCACCAGTTTCAAGATTTCTAATATTAATAATATTTTCAATAATTTCACCATAAGAATGAATCATAATTTCTTTAGGAATTGAAACTGATCCTGGGTTAATATAGTGGACATTTCCAACCTTAGTATCTTTAATAACATGCGTATGTCCGTATAAAACAACACCATTGTTAATATTTAAAGGAGCTTGTGGGTTATGAACATGTCCATGTGTTAAATAATATTTTGTGTCATTTATTATTAATTGTTGTTCTTTCAATATATCAAATTCTAAAACCATTTGATCTACTTCAGCATCACAATTACCTTGTACACAAATAATATTTTCTTTAATTTCGTTAAGTAATGGAATTACTTTTTTAGGAGAATAATCAAAAGGTAAATCGTTTCTAGGTCCATGATATAAAATATCACCTAATAAAACAAGTTTATCATAATTACCCTTTTTGAAAGCTTCCACAAGCAGATTTGCATAGTAGAAACTTCCATGAATATCCGAAGCGAATAATACCTTCATATAAACCTCCCAAAATTACTTAAATAAGTTCTTTAAATCTTCCTTAGATAGACGCTTAACAAAGTCTTCTTCTGAAATAACCTCATCAGTTAACATTTGTTTACGATTTTGTAATTCTACAATTCTATCTTCAATAGTGTCTTTATTAATTAACTTAATAACATTAACTTGATTCTTTTGACCAATTCTGTATGTTCTATCTGTAGCTTGGTTCATAGCTGCAATATTCCACCATGGGTCGTAATGAATAACGGTATCAGCACTTGTTAATGTAAGACCAGTACCACCAGCCTTTAATGAAATTAAGAATACCTTAATATCTTCATTAGCATTGAATTCATTTACTAAATCAATACGTTCCTTAGCAGGTGTTTTACCTGTTAAAACGAAGTACTTAATACCAAGTTCATCAAGACGTTTAGTCATGAAATCAAACATTGATGTAAATTGTGAGAAGATTAACATCTTATGATTATCGCTAATCTTTTCTTGAACAATATCCATTAATAAATCAAGTTTAGAGTTCTTAGTTTTTACATCATCTAGGAATAGGCGTGGTTCGCACGCTAATTCTCTTAAACGAGTAAGTAGACTTAATACATGGCTAATTTGATAGCTTTCACCATTAATTTCTTTTTGAACTTCAAGTAAATAAGCATCATAAAGCTTACGTTCTTCAGCAGACATTGTTGAATAAGCATAAATTTCAACCTTTTCCTTAAGATCAAGAACATCACTCTTTAAGCGACGTAAGATGAATGGAGAAGCTTTCTTATTAAGTTCACTTAATAATTGCTTATTTTCAAAGTTTTCGTAGTTTTTAGCAAATTCTCTCTTAGTCTTCATATAACCAGGTAGAATGAAGTCAAAAATAGACCATAAGTCCATTAATGAGTTTTCAATTGGAGTACCTGTTAATGCGAATTTAGATTCACCCTTAAGCTTTTTACATGCAATAGTCTTTAATGCGTCAGGATTCTTAATGAATTGAGCTTCATCAATAATGATAGTCTTGAAAGATAATCCTTCATACTTATCAATATCCATACGCAGTGATTCATAAGAAGTAATTAAAACTTTCTTTTGTTCATAAGCTTTTCTAATAACGTCTTCATCACGAGTTAATCCATAAATAACTTCTACTGGAATTTGTGGAGCGAACTTCTTAAATTCCATTTCCCAGTTAAAGATTAATGATGTAGGCGCAATTACAATAGAACTCTTTTCAGTAAAGAATGTATCAATTAAAGAAATAACTTCAAGTGTCTTACCAAGACCCATGTCATCGGCAAGTACACCACCAAGGTTATAGCTAGATAAAATCTTTAACCACTTAAATCCTTGTAATTGATAATCACGTAAATAATTTTTTAAAGAATCATCTAAAGGATAATCAATCAGATTGTAATTTAACATATCGTTAGAGAATTTTTCTAATAATTGATTTGATTCAATTAAATCCTTATAACGAGAAGAAATGAAATAAGCTTGATATAAAGGAATTTGAATATTATCACTAATATTATCAACACCAAGTTCTTCAACAAGCTTAGTAAATAACTCTGCAGTATCTGGATCAATTGAAATAATGGTTCCATTTTCAAGTTGAACATAATGTTTATTTTCTTTATAAGCAATAAGAATACTCTTAAGCTCATCTGCATTATATTTCATACCTTCAAATGTTAAAGTAATAATTGAACCTGTTAAATGGAATCTTAACTTATTAGAGTTCATCTTGTAGAACTTTTGTTTCTTGATATTATCATCAATAAATAAGCTACCATACTCCTCAAATAAGTCTAGTTTTGTATTTAAAATATCACAAATAGTGTCAAAATCAATAATCTTATATTCATTTGACTTTAAGAATCCTAAATTTCTAACTAAAAGCTTATAATTTTTCTTTTTAAGATAGAATGTATCTTCTTCAAAATCACCATCATAATGAAGCTTTAATGCACCAGCTTCATATGTTAGATAAGTGTTAATGATAATTTCTTCTCTCTTATTATCTGCAAGAGTAGAAATTTGATTCTTATATAGTGGATAAAAATTGTTTAAGAAAATTTCTTTATTATTTTTGTTTAATTCTAATTCTTTCTTATTAGTGAAATATTCAAGTAATTTTGCGAACATTAAATCACGAGGACTAATTACATAAATAACATCACCAAGTAAGACATAAGACTTAGATTTAGTAATAATTATCTTAAAATCATAATTATTTAAAGTTAAGTTGTCTTCTTCAAGTAATAACTTAATCTTTGGTAATTCATAGCTGAATTCTACCTTCATTTGGTATGAACCATTATTGTAATATAAACGAGTTAAGTTTAAATTTAAAATAGCATTTAAAAATTCATCAGGTACAAAACTTGTGTTACCATCTACAGTAATAGAATCACGTACTAAATAAAGTGTTGAAATAATCTTTCTTGATTCATCATCAAAATACTTATATTCCATACGATATTTATTCTTAATTGTATAAATATCCTTCTTATCAAGCATTTCTAAGAAATCAAGTAAATTAACGAATTCAGTTTCTTCATCTCTACAACTAAACTTTAAAAGTAAAGATAATTTATCTTGCTTAATTGATAATACAGGAAGAATTGTATATTCAAATACATTTCTTTGGATATTAATTTCCATTAGGTCTTGCATAAACTCATCTTGACGTGCATTATCATAGAACATCATTTCACTCTTTTTATCATTGAATAATGTATTTAACTTATCACGAAGATTAAAGAATAAGCAAATTTCATGTCTACATAATCCCTTTAAATTGCATGAACAATCACCAATTACTTCTTTTGCATAAGTAATAGTAACTCTTTCATCATTAAAAATTGCACTAGCTTTAAAAGATAATGTAGGAATTCTAACAATTTCAAATTCGAATTCCTCAAATTCATTATTTTGATAAAGCTTATACCCCTCATTTAACTCTTTAAGAGAGTCAGCACTTTTTCTGATCTCGGAAATTTCAATTTTTGACATAAATTCACCATCCAATTTATTAAAATTAATAAAAATTCCACTCTTGTTATTATATCATACTACGCACTTCTTTAAAAGAGATTTGGGAAATTAAATCGTTATAAAAGCGCTTTTCTTAGTGCTAAATAAACTTATTTTTTTATAAAGTTTAATAATCGGCTTTAATCACAAAAAAAGGACACTTTTATACAAAGTGTCCGATATTTTAGAATAAATTTCTAATTGTCTTAAATAAGTTTTTATTTTCAACAATTTTATCTTTATTACCAATAACACAAATTGCATCATTATCTAATGCTTGTTTATAAAGCTTACTATTAGCTTTAATATCATCTAGACTAGCGTTAATAAGCTCTAATCTATTCTTCTTAGTATCTTCATATTTAGCATTAACTAAATATAAAGTTAAAGCTCTCATACCCATTAAGGAAACATGACAAGAATCATCTAATAAACCGATTGCACCGATCTTAGCATCTTCAAGTTCCTTATCAGTTAACTCTAAATTAAGAATCCAATCAGGTAATTCCTTATAAGCTTTTAAAGTTTCAGTGATATTAG
>JAEELC010000129.1 GCA_016288675.1 Acholeplasmatales bacterium
ATTATACATTAAAAATGTCTAAAAGTTGATCTTTTTTAATAATTATATTATAATATATTTAATTGGAAAGATCAACTTTTTACCTAAATTATTATATAATATTTGATAAAAAAGATCAACCTCATATTTATATTTTAAACTAATTTTAAAATTAAAACAAGATCGAAAGGAGAAATTTTTATGAAAAAAGGTAGACTATATAACAGAGAAGAAATAGAAATAATTTCTAAATCTGCAATCGGTAAATCAATTAATGATATTTTAGATGAAGAAGTAATTACTATAGAAGATAAGAATTATCCCAATAAAGGTGGATTAGGACAAATGGTTGAACAATTCTTATTTGGTATTCAAACTAATAGTGATTCAGAACCAGACTTCATGCCAGCAGGAATCGAATTAAAAGTAACTCCTTACAAAAAATTAAAAGATGGTAGATTATCTGCTAAAGAAAGATTAGTATTAAATATAATTGATTATATGAGCGAATATAAAAACGAATTTAAATCTAGTCATTTCTGGTTTAAGAATAATACTATTCAATTACTATGGTATTTATGGGAACCTAATAAAGATACAAAAGATTTAAAGATAACTCATGAAAAATTATTAGAATTAGTTAAAAATGAAGATTTAAAACAAATAGAAGAAGACTGGGAATTTATTATTAACAAGATTAAAGAAGGTAAAGCACATGAAATATCAGAGGCTGATACTATGTACCTTGGTGCTTGTTCTAAAGGAGCAAATGCTAGTTCAGTTCGTGAACAACCATTTAGTGAAATTCCTGCTATGCAAAGAGCATTCTGTTTTAAGAACTCTTATATGACTCAGTTAGTTAGAAAATATATTGGAGATTATTCAGATGTTGAAAAAGTTCTTAAAGGAGTAACTGATACATTTGATGAATTTATTAATAACGTTATTAATAAATATAGAGGTAAATCTCAAAAAGAATTAATGAAAGAGTTTTGCATAGATTCAAAAGCTAAAAATATTAACAGTATGTTGATAAGTAGGATGTTTAATGTTAAAAGTAAACTTGATGAAACTGAAGAATTTCAAAAAGCAAATATTATTCCTAAAACTATTAGAATTGAAGAAAATGGAAGGATTAAAGAATCAATTTCATTTCCAGCATTTAAATTTACTGATATAGTTGAACAAGATTGGGAAACATGTGATTTAAGGGAAAAACTAGAAACAACAAAATATATGTTCTTTGTTTTTAAAAAAGTAAAAGAAGATTATATATTTAAAGGCATCAAATTATGGAATATGCCTGAAATAGATATTGAAACATCAGTAATGGAAGTGTGGAAAAAAACTTATAACACAATTAAATCAGGAAATATTGTTAAATATGTTAAAGATGGTAAGCGAAAAACTAATTTTGTTGGTATTAGTGAAAATGCTGTATGCCATGTAAGACCGCATGGTAGAAATGCTGATGATACGAATAAGTTACCAGTACATGATAGAATAACGGGTGTGACAGAATATACTAAGCAATGTTTTTGGATTAATAATAGTTATATTAAGAAAATATTTGTTGAATTTTATAATTAACTATATTATTATGGAGGTATTATGGCAGTAGATACAAAAAATATAATAGATGATAAAGAAATTAAGGCAAAAAGTTTAACGATTTTTGAATTTTTAGAAGATAATAATTATATAAATATTCCAAGATACCAAAGAGAGTATTCATGGGAGAAGGAAAATATTAAAACGCTTCTTACTGATATACATAAAGATTATTATTTGGGTAATATTATTTCGTATAAAGATCATAATGTCTCTGAAATAATAGATGGTCAACAACGAATAATAACAACATTTTTAGTTCTAATAGCTATTAGAAATATTACAATAAGTGTTGATTTAAAAAAGGATATAGAAAATATAATTTATTATAATGATGAATGTAAATTAAAACTTAAAGATAGAATTGGTAGTACTGGTAGAAATATTTTGAATTATATATTAGATGATGAAGATAATATACCTGATTTAGTAAAAGAGTATAATGAAATTCAAAATTATAATTTTATAAAGAAAACAATAAAATCAATGGATTTAGAATCAATATATGATAAGTTAATAAACTCTCTCGTTGTTGAAATAAGTTTTACAAAAAATATATCAGATGCTCATGAAATGTTTGTTAATGTTAATACGAAAGGTAAGCCATTAACTGAAATTGAAATACTTAAGAGTCAATTGTTTAAATATTTACTTTCAAGACCAAATTCAGATTTTTATAAAGAAAAATGGCAAGAAATGTTAAATACTATTCCTAAAAAAGAATATAGTACGTATGTCAGTGATTCCTATTTGCAATATTTATTTATAAATAGCAATACTGATGATACTATAAAGACTAGTGGAACTGTTAAAGAAAATTTTATGTTTTTATTAAAAATAATTGATAGCAGACAAAAAGCACTTAGTATTTTTAATTTGATGACTGACAACGGCTTAGAAAATATTTATTATCCATATTGTGCTATTAAAAATCATAATTTAGCTTTGCTAAAAGATAATTATTATTCGAATTTAACAACATCAATAACAAGGTTGGATAGTTTATGGAAAATGTTTGGAGAGTTTGGTTTTGAACAAAGTGATATTTTATTTGTTTCGTTGTTTAGAAATAAAGAAACTTTTGTTAATAATCATACAAATTACTTATTTACTTTTATGTTATATATATTCCTATATGAAATATCAAGATCTATTATTAGAACAAGTCCAGCACAATATTCAAATTCTTTTAGACAATTAGCAAGAAGCATTAGCAATGAAAATGATCCTAGCAATATAAAACAATTATGAAAAGAATATATATTAAATAGAAAAATAGATACTGATACTTTAAAGAATTGTTTAAACGAATCTGATAGATTTAGTAAAAATTATAAAACTGCTAAATTTATAATTATGTTAGTTGATAATAATTTAAATTATAGTTTGACTACTGAACATTTTATATATCAAAAAACGACAGATAGTGATGATAAAAAATATGTAAATTACTTAGGTAATTTAATACCGGTTATTAAGGATAAATATAAGGATAAAACGGTTTCAGAAAAACTTGAATTATACAAAAATGATGCTTTAAGTGATATATCGATAAAAAGATTTTTAGAAACTGGAATTGATAACATAAATTATCAACAAAAAATAGTTGAAAGAACTGCCGAAATTACAGATAAATTTATAGAAATGATTGATAAAAGTTATGAAGAATTAACTAGAAGATAAAGAGGGGATACATGTGAAAAAGGAAGTGCTTAGCTCTCCAATTAGATGGGCAGGATCTAAAAAAAGAGTGTTAAATGAAATGTTAGAATCATTTAGTAAGAAAAAAAATAATTACATTGAGCCATTTTTGGGATCGGGGGTAGTTATGCTAAATGTAATAAATAATATTGATGAATTGAAGTATGAAAATATATATGTAAATGATGTAAATAAAAACATAATTGATTTTTATAAGAATTTAAAATCAAAACCGAAAGAGTTAATTGAAAAGTTAAATAAAATTTCTGCAATTTATAATAATAAAACAATGACAGAAAAAGAAGAGTATTTTTATGAAATACGAAACAAATTTAATTCAACAACTGATGACAAACCAATATATTTCTATTTTTTGATGAAAGTTGGTTTTAATGGAGTATATAGAGAAAACAAACGTGGAGAATATAATGTACCATTTGGGAAAAAAGAAAAATTTATAGTTCAAGAAGAATATTTGTTAAATATTTCAAAACTTATTAAAAATGTGCATTTTTATAACCTTAGTTATGAGAAGTTTTTAGATAAAATGCAAAAAAATGGAACACTAAATGATAGTTTTATTTATTGTGATCCACCATACATACCTGATGATAAATTAATAAGCCAAAAGCAAGAACTTTATACAAGTGGAAGTTTTAACCATTTTAAATTTTCTGAAAAAATGAGTTTCTATAAAACTAAAACAACGAATATTTTGGTTTCAATGTCACAATCTACATTGGCTGATAAAATATATGGTA
>JAEELC010000130.1 GCA_016288675.1 Acholeplasmatales bacterium
TATATGTTGTAGTTACATTAGTTATAGTTTTATCAGCATTTGCTGGACGTAAAATTCACAAAAGGAGATTGATTGAAAATGGATATGTTAGAAAAAGGTAGTCCATATATAGCTGGTACTGTTACAGTTGTAGGATTATTACTTTTCTTATTATTTGGATACCTAATCGGTAGAAAAAGAATACGCAAAGCGATTCAAGCTCCTACACTTCTATTCTTCGTTCTAGCTACTGTGGTTTATGAAATAATTTTAGTCGCATTAATAGTTATAATCATCCCTAATGTGATCATTAGAGTTTATTCAATTCTATATGCTCTATTGTTATTAACTGTAGTTATTATTCAATTAGTATACTTCTTTACTAAATCATATTATGTTAAAGAAGAATATAAAAAGCCAATGTTTGTAGATCCTGTTGCTGTCACTGGTACAGCAACAGAATCTGAAACTTCTGTTGAAGATATTGAGTCTAATGATGAATTTGAAAAAGGTGCTGATTATTTTAACTGGTCAACATCTAAATCAAAGAATTCAAAGACAGCAGAAAAAGATGAATCTTATGAGAAATCAACTGATTCTAAGTCTTCAGAAGAAGTTGAGGCTGAAGCTGAAGAAGCAAAAGTTGAAACTTCAGTAGAGGAAACTACACAAGATTCTGAAACCGAAGCAAAAGTTGAAACTCCAGTAGAAGAAACTACAGAAGAATCTGAAGCTGAAGAAGCAAAAGTTGAAACTACTGTAGATGAAACTACACAAGGATCTGCAACTGATGAAGAAAAAGTTGAAACTTCAGTAGAAGAAACTACAGAAGGATCTGCAACTGATGAAGCAAAAGTTGAAACTACTGTAGATGAAACTACACAAGAATCTGAAGCTGAAGCAAAAGCTGAAACTTCAGTAGAAGAAACTACAGAAGATTCTGAAAGTGAAGAAGCTGATATAGAGTATTCAGTAGTAGTTACTTCACAAAAAAATATAACTGAAGAATCTAAACAAGTTACGTCATCTAATGAAAATACACTAGAAACTTCTGAAAAATCTGATAATTTTGAATCTACTTTAACAGTTGATGCTAATATAGATTCAAAATCTAATAAAAATAAATCATCTATTTTATCTAAGAAAGTTGTTGGTAGTAAGCGTACTTTAGTAAATTCTAGAGTAGTTGTTAAACATACTACAAAAGATCATTTTGAAATTGATTATGATAAGAATGCTTATGAAGCACCTCGTAAGAAGTTAGTGATTTCTAAAAAAACTAAGACTGCAGTAGAAGAAACTATGCCTAAGAAGAGCGGTCCTCGTTTTACTATTTATCACGCCTCTGCTAAAACACCTAATAGAAAAATGATGAATGCTAAATTAAAATAACAAAAAGGAGATATAAGTATCAATTGCGATACTATATCTCCTTTATTTTTATTTATTTATTTTTGTTAGAGAATCTATTATTGATTTATTTGGATCAATATAGATTGTTTTCTTATGAGAAATGCTTACAAAACATTTCTTTTTACCAGGAATTGATTTAACATATTTAATTTTTGTGTAATTTACTGGTACTGATGAAGAATCTTGTAATGTAGAATAATATGCAGCAATATTTGCACAAGTTCTTATATCATTTTCTGTATAATCATCATCTTTCTTTAATAAAACATGACTACCTGGTGCACCCTTTACATGGAACCATAAGTCTTCCTTACGTGATAAATCATAAGTCACAATTTCATTTTGAACATTATTTTTTCCTACATATATTAATGAACCATCTAAATCAAATGTTAATATACGTGGCTTTTGAAGCTTAGTTTGCTTCTTTTGAGGAATTAAATAATGCTCTTTTATTAATTCGTCTTGAATTTGAAGTACATCATCTAAAACTTCAGCATGCATTATTTGTGATTCTAATAATTTAAAGTATTCAATTTCATCATTAGCTTTTGCTAATTCTTCATTAGCATGTATAACAGTATTTTTACTTTTTCTATATTTTTTAAAATATAGATTAGCATTTTCTTTAACATAAAGCTTTTTATCTAGAGGAATATTTATTTCTTCATTAGTGTAATAGTTTAAGACTTTGATAGAATCACTTTTTTCTTTAATGTATGAATTTGCCATTAAAAGTTCACCATATAATTTATATGTATCTGCTTTTTTTGTATCTTCAATTTCTTGATATAATTTTTTAATCTTATTTTCATCTTTTTTTATAAGCTTTTGCACATAAGATAAGATATTATTTGTTTTAGATTTGATTCTATCATTTAAGCTTTCAGCTTTATAAAAATTATCTATTAAAGAAGAATATGATTCATATGTAGTAGAATTATTCTTTTGATAATATGAAATATCTTTTTTAGGCTCAAGAATTAAAGAAGGAATATTTGAATTAATTAATTCATATAATTTCTTAACGGGATCATTATCTAAATATGCATCTAAGCATGTTTGATATGAAACACCTAGTAATATTGCACATGTTTCTTTTGGAGAATTTGAAGAACTTAGAAGCTTTCTAAATGAATTTAAATCATAGTTAAATGGATTTACTTTTCCTAAAGTATCAGGATATGTATATAAAGAATTAGGCATAACGCTTCGCATTTCAGATACACCTATATGTCTTAATGCGTCTAATACATAATTATCCTGTACAACAATAAGATTTGAATATCTTCCCATTATTTCTACGACTAGATTTGTACGTGTAAAATCACCTAGTTCATCATAGCGTGATGTTGCAATAGTCATAATACGATCTGTTTCATGTGTCGTAATTGAATCAATTACTGAACCTTCAAAATATTTTCTTAATAACATTGTAAAGCTCTTTGGCTCACGTGGAAAGGAGAAGGAGTCTGTTGTTAAATTGATACGTGGAAAATTAGCTGTTAGTGATATTAAAAGTTTATAGTTAGTTCTCTCACGTCTAATTGTAAATAAGAATTCATTATCACTTACTTCTTGAATTTTATCTATTTTACCTGTAGATAAATAGTTTAGTTCATTACTTAATTTATAAAATAATATACCGTCAAGTCCCATATTAGTTACCTCGCTTGTATTATTATATCATATAAACGCTTTCATTATAATCAAAAATTCGTACCCCTTTTCATATAAAATAATTTGTGATAAACTATATAAAAGGAATTTGAGGTAATATTAGTATGAAACTAAACGATAAAGGATTATTGGTTGTATTATCTGGACCTTCCGGAGTAGGTAAAGGTACAGTAAGAAAAGCATTATTTGATATGCCTGACCAAAATTTTGTTTATAGCGTATCTATGACAACTCGAAAGATGCGTCCTGGCGAGGTAGATGGTAAAGATTATTACTTTGTATCTCGTGAAGAATTCGAAAAGCGTATTGAAGATGGAAAATTCCTTGAACACGCTGAATTCGTAGGAAATTATTATGGAACTCCACTTGATGAAGTTAATAAACAATTGGATAACGGTAAAGAAGTTATTCTTGAAATAGAAGTTGAAGGTGCTCTACAAGTTAGAGACAAAGTAAAGGATGCAGTTTTTATCTTCTTAGTTCCACCTTCAAAGGAAGCTTTATATAATAGATTAAAGCGTCGTGGTACTGAATCTGAAGAAGTAATACAAGAACGTATTGCTAAAGCTAATCGTGAATTTAAGCTTGCATATAAATATGACTATATCGTTGTAAACGATGAAGTTAATAATGCAGCTGATCGTATTATGGCAATTATCCGTGCTGAGCATGCAAAGACATGGAGATCAATCCATAAGTATGAAGAATTATTAGACATGAAAGATGATAAAAATAAAGGAGATAACAAATAATGAAAAAAACAAATAAAGAGGGTATGCGTTACCCATCAATTGATGAATTAGTTAATAAGACAGATACATTTACAAGAGAAGATGGTAGTGTACATGCTAAGCAACATACTAAATATCAATTAGCATATATCGCTGCTAAGAGAGGTCATCTAATTGAAGAAGATGAACGTAGAAAAGAGAAATTATTAACTAACCATAGCGATGATGATATTTTTGCTGAAGCAGAATTAAATCGTGAAGAAGAAAACGATAGACAAAATCTTTGCGTTAAGCCTGTAGGTATCGCTCTTGAAGAATATTTAAGAGGTGAATTACACTGCTCATTTAAGTCTAATGACTTATCTGTTAAAAAGGCTGAAGAAAAGCTTGAACAAGAAATCGCTCAAGAAGATACAACTTCAAATGAAGAAAATAAGTAATGAAATATAAAAGCGATTTTTATCGCTTTTTATTTTTTAAGGAGGTGTGAACTGTGAATGAGAATATTAAAGAAAAATTAAAACTATTACCAGAAAAGCCTGGATGTTATATGTATAGAGATATTAAAGGTGAGATTATATATGTAGGTAAAGCTAAAATATTAAAAAATCGTGTTAAATCTTATTTTACAGGCTCACACAACGCTAAGACTACTAAATTAGTAAGTGAAATTAATGATGTTGAGTGGATTACAGTTAATAATCCTGTTGAATGCTTAGTTCTTGAAATAAATTTAATAAAAAAGCATAATCCTCGTTTCAACATTATGCTTACTGATGATAAGACATATCCTTATATATTACTTACAAATGAGGCTCATCCTCGTCTTATTGTAGTTAGAACATTACATAAAACCCAACGTGATGGTAAATATTTTGGCCCATTTCCTAATGTTTATGCTGCACGTAAAACATGTGATTTATTAAATAAAATATATCCATTAAGAAAATGCAGATATATTCCTGATAAAGAATGTTTATATTATCATATGCATCAATGCTTAGGTCCTTGTATTATTAATGAAAATTTTGATTATGAGCCTTATAAGAAAGCTATAATATCTTTCTTAAATGGTAATACTGATGAGATTATTAATAATTTAAAAGCTAAGATGGAGGATGCTAGTAATAATTTAGATTTTGAAAAAGCTATAGAATATAGAAATCTTATTAATGATATTAGTCAAACAACTACTAAACAAATTATTTCTACATCTGATTTAGCTAGTAAAGATTTATTTGGTTTTTATCATGATGATGAAGAAATCTCTGCTCATATTATGTATGTAAGAAATGGTAGTATACAAGAGAATTATCATACAATATTTTCATATGTAGGAGATTATAGTGAAGCTATATATAATTTCATTTCTAATTTCTATACAGATGATAAATTTAAGCCACGTGAAGTTATTGTTGATGATATTAATATTGATGATATAAATGAGATAAAAGAAACTTTAAATATTAATATTACAGTACCACAAAAGGGAATGAAGCGTGAACTTTTAGATTTAGCTAATGAGAACGCAAAAAAAGATTTTGTTTTAAACCATAATTTATACCAAAATAAAGCTTTAAAGAGACTTGATACTGTTGATGAATTAGGTAAATTACTTGATATACCTACTCCTAATTATATTGAAGCTTTTGATAACTCCAATCTTTTTGGAGAATATCCTGTTTCTGCAATGGTTGTTTATAGAAATGGTAAAAAGAGTCCTAAGGAATATAGAAAGTATCATATAAAAACTGTAATTGGTGAAAATGATTATGCTTCTATGAAGGAAGTTGTATATAGAAGATATTTACGCTTAGCATTAGAGCATAAAGATTTTCCTGATTTAATTGTTATGGATGGTGGAGCTATCCAAGTTAATGCTTGTCTTGAAACTCTAGAAAGCTTAAAGATAAAGATTCCTGTATGTGGTCTTGAAAAGGATGATAAGCATACATTTAGAGCTATTATATATAATGGTAAAGAAATAATATTAGATAAGCATAGTGATTTATATTTATTCTTAGTTAATATTTCACAAACAGTGCATGATTATGCTATATCTTTTTTTAGAAGTCAAAAGGGTAAAGGTATTTTTTCTTCATTACTTGATGGAATTAAAGGCGTAGGACCTAAGAAAAAAGAAGCTATTCTTAAAAAATTTGTATCAATTGATAATATGTGTAATGGTACAATAGAAGATTATAAAGAGATTGGTATCAATGAAGAATTAAGAGAAAAAATAATAGAACATTTAACCACTAATTAATTTAGTGGTTTTTTTAATTTTGTAGTAACATGTAAAACACCTAAAAGTTTATTTTTAAGAATTAAGATGCTTTTATTTTATTTTCAACAAATAAAGAAACAAAACTATCGAATGGGATGTTGTTAGAAGCAAGAATTAAATATGATAGTATAACATTGTATAATTGGATGCTTAAAAATATTGTAATTATTGATTGTTAATATGAGTAATATTTACTCTTATTATAAATTATGTTAAAATTTTAATAACAATGTTTATTGTGATTTTAACATTAAACCAAAGTATATTTGGTACAAAATCTATAGAAAGGGAAATCTCAAGAAGAGCATTAAAAGCTAAAGTACAAGAACTATATATTCCACAAGATTCAGCTGAAATTACTTATGATGAAGGCTATGATATTGATGGTGGTAGTATTGATAGACATTAGCTTGGTGTAATTTTAGATGGAACTATTGCTGGTCTTGCACTAGCTACTACGACAGTAAAAGGTTTTTAGCTGCACGACAAATGGCAAAAATTAGTAAAGGACTTGTAAGAAATGTTCTGACAAAAAAGTGCAAGAGGCTTTAGTTAAGATGTCATCACATTGATGGGCACAATTTGGTTTTTCTTGTGCTGGAGCGGCTGTTTCTGCTTAAAATTCGTTTGCTTTATTAATCCTTGATTTATCTGCAGGTCAATTGATTGCTCATATGGTTGATTATGCAGATAGTAATTATAATGGAGTTTGTTTTGGATAATGATTATATGTTTATTTTTTTTAGTAATAGCTTTTGAGTTAATTGTTCTTGCAATATTTTCATTTGCTAATTCAAAAGGAAAAAATAAAAAAATAGAAATTTTGATTACTAGTTTAATTAATATTTTTGTTATTAGTCTATTTATATATTTTATTTTCAATTATGAAAATGTCTTATACAAAATTATTATAGGTATATTAGTTTTAACTGAATTAATATTGTATTCATTTTTTTTGTATTTTAATTGGAAATTAAAAGATTTAAAATATGCGATAAATAAAGAATAGTATTTTCAAATTATAAAAGAATATAAAAAAGAGATTTTATCTATGAAAAATTGGATAGAATCTTTTCTTATTTCAGAAAAAAATAATAATTATTAAATAGATTGATAATTATTAATTACTTAATAGTTTTTTTACATTTCTTTTACAATTATAAGGATTTATGGTAAAATATATATTATAGAAGGGGTCTTCATTATGTTTGATAAAGAAAAGAAGTATAAGAGTATTGAATTAAAAGATATGAATGGACCAATGATTGTCTATTCTTTTAAATATGGAAAAATAATTGATGCTAACAATTCAGCTGCTGGCCTTTTTGGTTTTAATAAATCTAGTGATTTTTTAGATTTTTATTCATATGATTTATCTTTATTAACTAATAAAGAACTATTTGAGGAAATTGAAAAGAATTATGATAATGGAATTTATTTCTTTGTTAAACATTTCCACAAATATATTAATAATGAAGAACGCCATTTCGATTTAGTAATTGATATTCAAAAGAATAAAGAAGCCCTTTATGGATTTTTTACTGATGTTACTGATACATATGAAGAAAATATAAAAAATGAAAAGAACCATGTGCTTCAAATTCAAAATTTAAATATTGTATTAAATACATTAGTTAAATTATACGCATCTATTTCAAAAATAAATTTAAATACTTTTGAATCTTACCAAATTATATCTAAATCTGATAAGGTTGAAAATCAAAAGATGACTGTAGATTGGAATGAATATTTAGAATTCTTTTTAATGCTTATTGATCAAAAGTCAGCTAATGAAATTAGAAATATTTGTTCTAAGCAAGGCTTAAAAAGCTTATTAAATGAAGATAAACAAACTTATAATTTTGAATTTGAAACTTCCTTTGATATTGCAACTGGTGAGCGTAGAGCTGATAAAAAGAATATGAGATATTCTTTATTCGTTACTATTGTTTACGAAGGTAAAACACCTTGTGCATTAGTAATGATGAAAAATGAGAATATAGATTTTACTGTTGAAGGTAATAGTAACAATATAATTAATTCACTTTTAGTAGATTATACTTCAATATTCTTTATTGATTATGAAACATTAGCAATAAAATTATTCTCTACTAATAAAGCTTTCTCAAAGATATTAAAAACTTTATCTAATGCTACAAATTATTTAGAGCTTGCAAAAAAATATTCTGATAATTTTGTTTATCCAGAAGATAGAATGAATTTCTTAGAAAATACTAGCATTGATAATGTTAAAAAGATATTAGAAACAAGAAATAGTTATATTGTTAATTTTAGAAGAATGATTAATTATACTGTTGATAAAGCTTCTTTATACTTTATTAAGTCTGTTGATGAAGCTAATAAGCCTAGAATTATTTTAGCTATTAGAACAGTATATGCTGATGAATTATTATCAGATGCTACTAAAGATAGTCTAACCGGTTTATTAACATATAATTCTTTTGAAAAATCAGTATCAAAAATTATTAAAGATGATCAAAATGGTTATTTAATTAGATTTGATATTGATCGTTTTACAGCATTTAATAATTTATTTGGACTTGTAGAAGGAGATAGATTACTTCAATCTATAGGTGACTATTTAATTGGCTTATCAAAGATTTATAAATTTAAATCATGCCACATTGCTAGTGATGTATTCGCAGTATATTTAAACGGTGATAAAGAAATATTAGATAGCTTTGTTGATGAATTGCAAAATGGTATTTCTGATTTGTCTGATTTATTTGATATTATTTTATCAGTTGGTGTTTGTAAGGTTTCAAAAGATGTTTCTGTACATTATATGATTGATTGCTGCTCACTTGCTGAAAATAGCATAAAGAAATCTTATTCTAAGACTTATAAGCTATTTACAGAAGAATTGAGAGATTCTGCAAAGCTTAATTTAACTCGTCTTAAGCAAGTTACAGAAAGTATTAGAAATAAAGAATTAGAAATAAGATTTAGAAAAGTATATGATATTAACAAAAATATAGTCGTATTTGATACTGGATTCTTCTTGAATAATACTAATGTAAAATTAGATGAGAATAATTTATTTACATTTCTTGAAAAAAATGGTCTTATTGTTAGATTAAATAGTACTATTGCTGAATATATTTATTCAGTTATGAATGATAAAGCCAATATTAATTTAATCAATAAATCATTTGTATTCTATGTTTCTAGATACTATCTTGAAAATGATAAGCTTGCTAATGAACTATTGGCACATATTAAAAAAGGTAGTGGAGAAAACGGAAGATATGTATTAGCACTTCAAGCTTCTCCGTTTGGATATAGTGAAAAAGTATTTGAAGTTATTAGAAAGTTTAAAGCTGAAAATGTAAAAATAATGATTGATTATTCTAATTGTCAAGCATTTGATTTTACATTAATATTTAGATTAAATGTTGATGTTATTAAACTAGATTGTAGAGTATTTAAAATATATTCAATCGAAAATCAAAGAATATTACTAGATATAGTAAAAATGCTTATTTCATTTAAGATTAAGACTCTATTGGCTCATATTCCAGAGAATTTTGTTAAAGAATTCGAAAAACTAGATAATAACGAATACATTTATTACACCTTAGAAGAAGATACATTAGAAGGACAAGAACTTAAAAATTTATAGGAGTTGATAAATTGGCAAAGATATTTTCAAGCTATTTTAGTTTGGGATTTAAGAGAAAGACTATATTGATAAATATCTTTACTAGTGGATGGATGCTTGTGTTTGGGTTAACTAAAATAGCTTTTTCATATGCTTATGGAAAGTTTTTCCTTGCATGTGGTATTGCATCTATTATTTTAGGATTAGCTAAAATATTAACACTTCATTCTATTAGAAAGAAAGCTAAAACTAAATCAATTTATAATATAATTATTGCACTTATGGTAATTGCTGCAGGCATTACCATGGCGCTAATTATGTACTTTTTAAATATAGCAGAAGATAAGATTAAAGATTATCCGATTGGATTATCCATAATTGTTGCTATATCAAGTACACTTGAATTATTAATCACAATTATTGGTTTATATAAGGTAGCATTTAAAGGGCATTTCTTTAGAAATCTAAAAATGATTAATTTGTGTCAAGCGTTTACTTCCCTTGCACTTACGAATCGTTTCTTTTTGATTTCTTCACGTGAAGATTATTTATTGAGAATAAGTAGTATTTTTGGTATTGTGGTAGGTATATTTATTACTATGATTGGGGTTATTATATTTGCATCTACATATACATCTATTTATGATAAGCTTAATCATGAATATGTTAAAACTAAAGATTTTGTTATTTTAGATCATTATTCAATTCAATTACATAATTCATTTTTCTTTGGTGATTTTACATATGAGGCTTATAAGGTTGATGATA
>JAEELC010000014.1 GCA_016288675.1 Acholeplasmatales bacterium
GCTGACACCGCAATTAACGTATCTGCGCTTGGTCGTGGTAAGTTAACTGACGGGGATCAATGGAGAATTTTACAAAATTCTAAGAGAAATTTTGCAAATACTAAAATATACTTTGATGATTCAGGTATGGTTACAATCGGTGACATTAGAAGTAAATGTAGAAAACTTAAAGCTTCTGATGCAGGTTTAGACTGTGTAATTATCGACTATCTTCAATTAATAACATCAACAGGACATGTTGGAAGTAAAAATGAAGAAGTTTCACAAATTTCACGTGGTTTAAAATTATTAGCACGTGAACTTAATATTCCTGTTATCGCTCTTGCACAATTATCACGTGCTGTAGAGTCTCGTGAAGATAAGAGACCTATTATGTCCGACCTTCGTGATTCAGGTTCTATCGAACAAGATGCTGACATTGTTTGCTTCTTATATCGTGAAGAATACTATACTCACAAGAGACCAGGTGAATGTGATTTAATCATTGCCAAAAACCGTCAAGGTTCTCTAGCAACACTTAAATATTTATTTGATGGTGCTATTCAAAAATTCACAGATAATGGTAAGGAGGAAAACTAGTTATGTTAACAGATCGTTTAGACATTATGGAAAAAAGATATGATGATATCACTCAACTTTTAACTGATCCAGCTGTTTTAACTGATGTAAAAAAACTAACTGCGCTTTCTAAGGAACAAAGAGGTCTTGAAAAGGCTGTAGTACTTTATAGAGAATATAAAGATCTTCAAAATGGCTTAGCTGACCTTGAAGAAATGAAAAAATCGGGTGATCCTGAAATGGCAGAAATGGCAGAAATAGAAATTGCTAATGCAAAAGAACGTATGGCTGCTATTGAAGAAGAAGAAAAAATTCTTCTTATTCCAAAGGATCCTAATGACGATAAGAATGTTATTATGGAAATCCGTGGTGCTGTAGGTGGAGATGAAGCAAATATCTTCGCTGGTGATTTATTTAGAATGTATTCTAAATATGCTGAAACTAAGGGTTGGAAATTACAAATCTTAGATTCTATGCCAGGTGCTATGGGTGGATATTCTTCAATTCAAGTTAAGATTATTGGAGACAATGTATATGGTACATTAAAATATGAATCAGGTGGACATCGTGTTCAACGTGTTCCAGTAACTGAAGCTAATGGTAGATTACAAACTTCTATTGCTACAGTACTTGTTATGCCTGAAGCTGAAGAAGTTGACTTTGACCTTGACGAGAAGGATTTAAGAATTGACACATTCTGTTCATCTGGTCCAGGTGGACAAGGTGTTAACACTACTTATTCAGCAGTTCGTGTAACTTATATTCCAACAGGTGAATATGTTGCATGCCAAATTTGTCGTTCACAACATGAAAATAAGCAAATGGCTATGGAAATTCTTCGTACAAGAATTTATCAACGTATTAAGGCTGAGGAAGATGAAAAGAACGGTGCTACACGTCAATCATTAATCGGTCATGGTGAACGTAGTGAAAAGATTCGTACTTACAACTACCCACAAAACCGTGTAACTGATCACAGAATTGGTTTCTCAATTAACCGTCTAGATGCTATCATCGATGGTAAATTAGACTTAGTTATTCCTGAATTAATTAATGAAGATCAAAAGAAGAAACTAGAAGCTGAATCTCAACAATAATAGTAGAGTTTTTTAACTCTACTTTTTATTCGAAAGGAGTTATTGTATGACTATCGAAGAAAAATTAAAATCTAGCTGTAAGCTTGCACTTGATAATAATAAAGAAGAAAGCGGATGTTTATTTTTATTATCATCAATTACAGGATGGAATACTGCTGAGTTATATTTCCATCAAGCTGAAAGCATGAAAAAAGAAGATGAAGAGAAATTTGATGCTCTTCTTCATCAATATATATATGAAAATAAGCCTGTTCAATATTTAACAGGTGAGGCTTTCTTTTATGGATATACATTCAATGTAAACGATAATTGTTTGATTCCTCGTCCTGAGACAGAACAATTAGTTGAAAATATTTTAATGTTATACGATAGAAATATGAAGGGACAAAAAGCTGATGTTGTTGATATTGGTACTGGTTCTGGTTGTATTTCTATTACATTATCATTAGAAGAAGCTAATATGAATGTTACTGCCACTGATATTTCTGAAGGTGCGTTAGATGTTGCACGTTCTAATTGTAAAAAGCTTGGTGGTAAGGTTAATTTCTTACAAGGCGATATGTTACAACCTGTTATGGATAAAAAATTTGATATTTTAGTATCAAATCCTCCATATATTCCTACAACAGAGGTTGTTGATTCACTTGTTAAGGATAATGAACCAAACGTTGCATTATTTGGTGGTAATGACGGTCTTTATTTCTACAGAATTATATTAGAGAATTCTGTTAAGATTATGAAAGATAAATTTATTATGGGATTTGAACACGGTTATGATAAATCACGTGAAATTGAGGATATTGCTCGTTCATTTTACCCAGATGCTAACATTTATACATTAAAAGATTATCAAGGATTAGATAGAATGACATTTGTCATTAGAGGCTATAAGAATGATACAAAATAAAGTAATCATATTCCCTACAGATACAGTTTATGGAATAGGCGCTAGTATTTATGACAAGATTGGTATGGATAGAATATATAAGATTAAGAATCGTCCAATTGATAAGCCTTTAGCAGTACTATGTGCTAATTTAGAGCAAATTGATGAAATTTGTTATTTGACTGAAGATGCTAAAAAGCTTATTAAAGCTTTTTTACCAGGACCATTAACGCTAATTTTAAGAAGTAAGGATTCAATTTTACCTACATTTGGTCGCCCTACTGTTGGTGTACGTATTCCTAACTACGATACAGCTTTAGATATTTTAAAAGAAAACGGTCCAATGGCTACCACAAGTGTTAATGAATCTGGTCAGGCTTCTATGAATAACTATAACGATATAGTATTAGAATTTGGCTCATATGTTGATATGGTTTATCCACCTAGTGGAGCAAAAACTTCAAGTTTACCATCTACTGTTGTAGATATTACTAAAGAAGAGCCTGTTGTTCTTCGTGTTGGGGCTATTACATTAGATATGATTAACGAAATTTTAAAGAAATAGGATTTTTCCTATTTCTTTTTCTTTATATAATAAAATATAATATGACTGAGGTGTTTATCATGTACGAAATTATTGACAAATATATTGATAAATTAATTAAAGGTTCAACTCCAGAAATGCCTTTATGGAATATTGAAGCTATTAGACAAGGAAAAAAGCCTGCATGGAACTACATTGATGGATGTTTCATGACATCTATCCTTGAATTATACAAGCATACTAAAAAAGAAGAATATTTAAACTTTGTTGCTAAGTATGTTGATGCTTTTGTATCAGAAGATGGTTCTATTTTAGGTTATGATCCTGAAAAATGCTCTACTGATGATATTTGTGAATCTAGAATTTTATTTGATTTATACGATATTACTAAAAATGAAAAGTATAAGAAGGCTATTGATTTAACTTATACACAAATCGGTATTCAACCAAGAACATTTGAAGGAAACTTCTGGCATAAAAAGATTTATCCAAACCAAGTTTGGTTAGATGGTTTATTTATGGCTCAAGTATTCTATATGCGTTATGAAACATTAGAAAACGGATGTGCTAATTATAACGATATCCGCAAACAATTTGAAAATGTTAGAAAGAATATGTATGATGCGAAGAAGCATTTATATTATCATGGATATGATGCATCACGCCAAATGTTCTGGGCAGATAAGAAAACTGGATTATCAAAGAATTTCTGGTTACGTTCTATTGGTTGGTACGTTGTAGCTCTTGCTGATATCTTAGGATATATGAATGAAGCTATTTATGAAGATTATGATTTTTATAAAAAATTATTAAAAGAGGCTATCGACGGATTACTTGAATATCAAGATAAGGATAGTCATATGTTCTATCAAGTAGTAGATCAAGGTAATCGTGAAGGTAATTACCTAGAAACTTCTGGTAGTGCCATGATTTCCTATGCCATTTTAAAAGGTGTTAGATTAAATGTACTTCCTGAGCGTTACCAACAAATCGGTTTAGATATATTTAATGGTATTTGTAATAAATATGTAACAGAAAAAGATGGAGACTTAAATGTTGGTGGTATTTGCTTAGTAGCTGGTTTAGGACCAGATAAGAATCCACGTAGAGATGGTACATATGAATACTATATTTCAGAGCCTATTGTTGAAAATGATGCTAAGGGTATTGGGCCACTTATTTTAGCTTATTCTGAAGTAAAAAAAATTATTGATTAGTTATAAAAATGCATTAACGTTAAGTTAGTGCATTTTTTTTATATCTTAAAGGCTGTATATTAAAAAAAATTCTTTGTTAAGCAGAAAAAA
>JAEELC010000131.1 GCA_016288675.1 Acholeplasmatales bacterium
ATTATTGAACCTACAAGTGGTAATACTGGTATTGGTTTAGCCTCTATTGCACCTAGAAGAGGATATAATGTTGTAATAGTTATGCCTGATACAATGAGTAAAGAAAGAATTAATTTAATGAGAGCTTATGGTGCTCGTGTTGAACTTACTCCTGGTAAACTTGGTATGCAAGGTGCAATTGATTATGCCGAGGAATTAGCCAAAAAAACACCTAATTCTTTTATTTGTGGTCAATTTGTAAATAAATCTAATCCAGAAGCTCATTATAAAACCACAGGACCTGAAATATGGAGAGATACAAATGGTGAAATTGATTTTTTTGTAGCTGGTGTTGGTACAGGTGGTACTATTTCAGGTACAGCTAAATATTTAAAAGAACAAAATAATAATATTAAAGTAATTGCAGTTGAACCAGAAACTTCACCAGTTTTATCTAAAGGCCAAGCTGGTCCTCATAAAATTCAAGGTATTGGTGCTGGATTTGTACCAAAAAATCTAGATGTTAAGATTATAGATTCTATTGTTTGTGTTTCTAATAATGACTCATTTGAAACAGCAAGATTATTAGCTAGAAAAGAAGGTCTTCTAACTGGTATTTCTTCAGGTGCTGCATTATATGCAGCTATTGAGTTGGCTAAAAAGGAAGAAAATATTGGTAAAACTATCGTAGTAATATTACCTGATAGTGGAGATAGATATTTATCTAACGAATTATATAATTTTAATGATTAATTTATAGGTCAAGATTTAATAATCTTGACTTTTTTGGTTTTAAAAATAGTAGTTTTAAATTATAATAAATTTAGAGTGTGATTTATATGGATAATAGTGATTTACTAGAATTTGATTTTAGTGCTAATGATAATTTTTTAGATGGAATACCTGTAGGTAATTCTCATTTAGGATTAATGGTTTATGGGAATCCTTTAAGAGAACAATTACCATTAAATGAAAATACATTTTGGATAAATAGAAATAAAAAATTTAGAAGAAATGGTGATTATTACAAGAATTATAAGAAGGTTCAACAATTATTGCTTGAAAATAAAATTTGTGAAGCCAATAAAATTGGATCTGATTTATTAATTAATGATTCTTCAAAAGTATATTCATCATGTGGCAAACTTGTAATTGATTATAATACTCTACCTAATATTTCTAATTATAAGAGAAGCTTGAATTTATCAGAAGGATATGTAGATGTAGAATATGATATAGATAATAATCATATTAAACGTATTTATCAATCAAGTTTTAAAAATGATGCAATAGCCATTCATATTGAATCTCTTAATGATATATCAATTAGTGTTGAATTAACATGTGAGATTAAAAACAAAAGAAAAACATTAATTAACAACAATTGTTTATCTTTAGAAATAAAGAATTATAGACTTAAATATTATTCAATTGTTAAATTGTTTGCAGAAGAAATACGCTTTGTTGGTAATAAAGCTATTTTGACAGGTAACAACATTAATATTTATTATATGGGCGCAACTAATAAATTTAAATCTAATTATAAGTTATATGTGCTTAGAAATTCAAATTTATTAGATATTAGTAGTGATTTCAAACAATATCATATAAATTCAATTGCCGATTATAAGTCATTATATAAGCGTCAAAGTTTTCATACAAATCTAGATATACTTGATAAATATTATAATTTTTCAAGATATTTATTAATAAGTTCTTCTCGTATGAATTTAGCTATTCCTAAATGTGGCTTGTGGGATGAAAATGTTAATAATAAAGAAATTAATGGCTATGATTTAAATATGTCTACACCTTTAGATTATAGTAACTGTTTAGAAGCTAATTTATTTGAGTGCTTCATTCCACTTTTAAACATAATCAAAAAGATGAATAAATCTGGATTTAAAGAAAGTGCTAGATTATATCACGCTAGAGGTTCAGTAACTCATAAATATTCTGACCTGAATGGTTATTCAGGCATAAGTGGTAATGGTTTATCTGATTCTATATGGCCACTTGGTCAAGTTAAGATGTGCGAATTCATTTTCAAGTATTTTAATTTTACAAAAGATATAAATTTTTTAAAGAAGTATTATAATATTTTATTATCTAATGCAGACTTCCTAAAATCTATTTTAGTATTAGATGAATCTAATAAATATGTATTAGCACCAACTACAAGTCCTAATAATAGTTTTTTAGTTGATAAAACAAAGTGTTCTCTTGTAAGTGGTTGCACAAGTGATGATCAAATAATTTATCAATTTTTCTATAATTTAATTGTCGTTAACAGAATTTTAGGTCATGAAGAAAATGATAATAAGGGCTACTTAGATATTATTTTAAATCTTCATCATACACAAATTTCCCCTAAAAATTTAATAATGGAATATCATAATGATTACGAAATAATAGATCCTTCTCATAAATATGTTTCTCATTTATATCTTGATACTATAAATTTCTTATATCCAACTAATGTTGTTCGTGAAGCAAGCTATAATACCATTTTAGAGAAGATAAAAAATAATGCTGATAGTGATGGACAAACTTGCATATAC
>JAEELC010000132.1 GCA_016288675.1 Acholeplasmatales bacterium
AACATCTAGTGCTGACATATTAATAATTTTAGGTGAAGCATTATGTGTACATGTTTTAATACATGTATCACAGTTAATGCATTTATTTTCATCCCAAATTACCTTATTATCAATTTTAGTTAATGCGTTATTAGGACATGTCTTAACACAATCACCACATGATATACAAAGATTTTGAGTTTCAGGATTATGACAATATAAACAATGTATATTACATTTTTGAACAAATATACTTGTTCTACATCCAGGTCCATCAACTGTCGAAAAATCTATAATCTTATTTATTGGCGCTTTCATTAGGCCATTCGAACCTTTCTGTTTTGTAGCTTATTAGTTTTATAATTTTCAGCACCTAAAGCTGTTGTTTGTTTAATAACAGCTTTATCAGAAAAATACTTAGCCATTTCACTCCTCTTAACTAGATAACCAGTAATACGTACTAAATCAGTATCTGCTGAATAAAATGACATATAATGTACTCCTACCTTAAATGCACCTTTAACAACATCAAGCATAGCATCCATATTTTGAGTAACTGTTGAAGATATTGGGAAAATATCTCCTACTCCCGCAGGAAAATATTTATGATAACGAGATGAATGTAATAAATGAGAAGCGAAATCTTCTGGTTCATCACCAACAGGTATTCTTACACCAGATGTGATTCCTTTATCACTATCTAATCCTACTTGGGCATGAAGCATGAAATGATTATTTGTAAGAGGAGAATATAATGCAGAAAATGAATTTACACATTCAGTAATCTTTTCCATTATTCTAACACCTAAATCATCTGCTTCTTTATCTCTACCATATTTTAATGATTTATCCTTTAACAATGAATTGACGCACTCAGCAAGACCTGTAACTCCAAACATAGGTACAAAACGATCTTTGTTAATTAAACCTTCATCAACTAAGAAGGAAGATTCAAAATAACCTGATTTCTCTACTAAGAATTTAACACGTTCATTCTCATAATCAGCAATACATTTTAAGCATTCTGGTAAAATAACATTAATAAATTTTTCAATATCATTAGTTTCATCTGCAAGACGAGTTAATGTTACACGAGTTAATGTATAACATCCACCATTAATTGGTAAAATGTTATAGCAAGATGAAATACCATAATTTGAATCATAATATGTACTATTAATATCATCATTACAAATAGCTGGATTAGAGCATTTTAAGCTAGTAGCTATTGCAAGCTTTGCAAAGCTATCACTAGTTTCTTTAGAATTATACTTTATTGTTAAATTAGGAACTGTGTTAGCAAGTTCTTGTTCTACTTCAAGTAATAATCTACCCATTCTTGTCTCTCTTGGACCAATATTTGCATGACAGAATGAATCATCAATAGTTCTATCTAAGAAATTTAAGAATAAACGAGTTTTAGTTTTAACCTCTTCATCACTCATATCAGTAATAAATGGATCTAATAAATAATCTAGATTTCCTAAATAAACTGGGAAATTAGTAATTGAAGGAATATGATGATATAAGCTCATTAATGAAAATATAGCTTCATCAAAAGTTTTAGGAGCTTCTATGCGTAAAAATTTTGAACCATTCTTCATAAATTTTTCAAAATCAACCATTACATAACGTGGTCTATATGGAGCATGTCCTTCAAATAAATCATTAATAGCACCTGTTGAAAAATAATGTAATGTCTTTTCAGGTAATGGAATTACATTAAGCATATTTTCTGCGCAATGAGCTAAATCATGTACCTTTTGTTCATAAGTACGCTTTTTGCTAGTTAATGTATTATATATAACTTCTTCATTCATTGTGTTTAATTTAATATAAGTTTTTTCTGCGTCTTTCATAATATCACCTATTTCAAATAATTTATTACCTTTGTAACATAAAATGATACCACAAATTAATATTATTATCAAATCCTATGATTATTAATGAATTTGATATAAAGAAAACAAGAAGCTAAATTTTAGCTTCTTGTCTTTCATATTCAATTTGTTTATTTAATAATTTACAATTATTTATAATTCTAGCTTGCTTCATTCTAATTTTTCTATTATTCTTCTCAATTAGATGCTTATTTATTACTGTTTCAATTAAATATACTATAGCAGGTACTACAAGTAACATAAATAAAATTAAAGTGAAAAATAAAGAAATAGGTTTATATTCCCTCTTTGAAGCCTCAAGACGCATATATTCAGTCTCATATGCCTTAAATTTATCATAATAAGGAATAGTATCTAATCTTTCATATTCTTCAAATTTAATATTTTCTTTTAAGATATTTCTTTTAAAAGTCCACCCAAAATTTGATAATAATAAAGCTCTTTTACTTTTTGGCTTTACTATACAAGTTTCTGACATAAAACCACCTTCTTTACTATATTATAATATAAGTATTATATTTTTCAAAATTATACTCTATTATATATCCTTAAAGCTTTAATTCTATTCTCTTCTACAATACGTGAAAGCTTTACAAGCTTTAAATGGTCTTCTTCAAGCTTTTTAGCTTCAAGTTCAAATTCCTTGCTGTGTTCAAAATCCTTTATATAGATAAAATTAAGATACGCTTCATGTACATAATGATTTCTTTTCCCAGTTATTTGTCGTAAATATTTATAATCAGCTTCACTAAAGAAATGCTCATTATCAGAATGATCTAATATCTCTAGTCGTTTAACAACTTCTCCTAGTGTTATTCTATTAGAGAATACTAATTCTAAATTTTCTTTAAAATCACCTTGAGCAAGGCCTGCAAATATATATCTTATATCATGTTCAATTAATTGAGCATATTTTATAATATCACCAATATAATAATTAAATTCTACAAATGTCATAATTCACGTATAATCAATTTAGATAGGTTTGATATCTTAATTGATTACTTTCCTTTCTATCTAATTTAATAGATTATTTCATCTAATAATTAGATGTTATAATAAATTGCACTGTGGATCCTTTCCTGTTTTTCTAAG
>JAEELC010000133.1 GCA_016288675.1 Acholeplasmatales bacterium
ATTTATTAAATGATTCATAAAATTCCTTCTTCATACCTAAATTAGCATAAAAATGGGTTAGAGAAGCTCTAAGTGAACCATCATTTTTATAATCTTCCATTTTTAAGATAGTATTTTTATTCGCATCCGTTACGACACTTGTAGGCTTATAATCCTTAGAAAAGACATTAGTAACATGCGTAAGAAGGGTATAACTAGGACGAGCAACCTTATAATCAGAATGATATGGCATAATATAATTCTTATTGTTAATACCTATGTGATGCATATTTAAAATTATATCAACATATGGTTTATTAATAGCTTCATCATAACCTAAATCTCTATTAATTAGTATAAAATCATACATCAATTCATAAATAAATATATCATCACTAGTACATCCGTCGCTTATATAGCACAATTCATTATCAATCTTAAATGTATCTCCAATACTAGTTGAAGGATAAAATACATATTTATTATTTTTATCCTTCTTTAAATTTGAAATAACAAAATCAACATTATCTTTGATTAATGAATAATAATGTTTTACGAAATTCAAATCATTACTATATCTATAATAATCAAGAATAAATGGTACTAGATTAGTTTGTCCTAAAGGGTTATATGAAATATTTAAATTATCACCTTTTAAAAATGTATTTCCAAACATATCAAAATTATTAAATGAGAAGCTACCACGAGCTTTATACATTTTTCTTGCAGGAGATTTTCCGGTTTTATGTATTAATTTTAAGAAATCAAATAATGGATTAATACAATCTTTTAAATTACCTCCAAAACAATTCGAATAATTTGTTAAAAAAGCCCCTAAATTATATGTATCATCATTATTAAATGACCATATACCATTACGAGTCATAGGTAAATTATATAATGATGAAGAAATCATTATATAACGAGAAAAATTATATGTGTTATTAATATTATAATTATTTGTATGAATTGATTGAGTATAATATAATGATTTATATTTACTAACAGCAGCTTCATTAATATTTTTTAAATCATATTTTTTTGCTAAGCTAGATAAAATATAATGTCTAGGATTAGGTTTATAATAGCTTGTTGCAAGCTTAATATAAATAGAAATGCTTTTGCCACGAGCATGTATTTTATTATTACTTACCTTAATAATATTAGCTTCAACTTTAACAGATGTATATAATTCTTGATATCCATTAAATTTTGTAATCATTACAATGCTATTTTGATAATCCTTGATTTGATTTTGAAAAACATTATTTGAAAGAGATAAATCTATTTCTTCTATTTTAGTTGATTCAATATTTACACAAATTAAATCATCAACTATGCTTGAAAAATATTTTCTTTCAATTTTATGCTTATTTTCAATATATGAAACATATATTTCACCGCTACCCATATCAAGTGTTCTATTATATGATGAGATGTTTTTCCCAGAATGATAATTAATATTTAAAAAACTAGCAGTTTTATAAAGTGCACGTCGGCCAATATTTGAATCAATATTTTCAATTGCATATTTATTAGCTTCTAAAATATTATCTTCCTCAATTAGATTTTCAACATTTTTTATATGTTTATAAAACTCACGCTTTTTTATCTTTGCATCAGTTCCATAAACCCAAAATGTATTTTCATTTAATGGTAATATTTCATTAGAAACATTACCATAAACTAATGCACCAATATGTGAATTTCCTAAAGGAATAGTTTTCTTAATATCTTTAAAAGCTTCTTCATCGAAAGATAAAATATCACTGGTAAACATATCATCACCACTTTTCTTTAATTCTATTATACTAAATTTTGTCGTTTTTTGTAGAAAAAAAGACAGTTTTTTATTAACTGTCCAACATTTATTATTCAGCTTGATTAAATAATTCATTAGTTAAATAACGATCCCCTGAATCAGGAAGTAATACTACTATAGTTTTACCTTTATTTTCAGGTCTTTTAGCAACTTCTATAGCGGCACTTAAAGCTGCACCGGATGATATACCAACTAGCATACCTTCATAACGTGCAATTTCTCTAGCTACAGACATAGCATCATCATTTTCTACTCTTAAAACCTCATCGCAAATATCAGTATCTAAAATTGAAGGAATAAAGCCTGCACCAATTCCTTGAATTTTATGAGGTCCTGCAATACCTTTTGTAATAAAAGGAGAGCTTGCAGGTTCAACACCAATAGCTTTAATTTGACTATTTTGTTCTTTTAAATATTTACCAACACCAGAAATAGTACCACCTGTACCTATACCAGCAATAAATATATCAATATTACCATCTGTATCTTTCCAAATCTCTGGTCCAGTAGTTAAATAATGGGCTTTAGGATTTGACACATTATCAAATTGACCTAAAATTAATGAATTATTAATTTCTTTATTTAATTCATTAGCTTTAGAAATAGCTCCCTTCATACCTTGTGAACCTGGAGTAAGAACCACATTAGCTCCATAAGCCTTCATAAGATTTCTTCTTTCAACAGACATTGAATCAGGCATAACAATAATAGCCTTTAGTCCATACATGGCAGCAATAGCTGCAATACCAATACCAGTATTACCACTTGTAGGTTCAATTAATGTTGTATCCTTATCAATCTTACCTTGTTCCATTGCATCTTTAATCATTTGACGAGCAACTCTGTCTTTAACAGAACCTGCAGGATTTAGTGCTTCAATTTTTACTAAAATTTTAGCTCCAAGATTATATCTTTCTTCAATTCTAGTTGGTTCTAAAAGTGGAGTATTTCCAATTAATTCTTCTACTGATTTATAAATTTTTGACATAATAATTACCTCTCGTTTAAAAATAAAAAATTAGGATTACTCCATAAAGTAATCCTAATTAATAATAAAAATAAAAGTGATTACTTTATAAAAGTATGCCAAAAAAAGTGTTTAAAAAACAGCAACAACAAGTATTCATATTTAAATAATTGTACTTTAGCATATTAATCACTCCTTGCGTTTAGTATAGCATAATTAAAAGTATTAATAAAACATAATGCTTAAAAAAAATAATCCTTTGAAAGGATTATTTTGAAATAAATTGTTCTACTCTTCTTGTAGCAATGTTCCATTGAGTTTCAGCAGAAATAGTTCCAACATTATCATTTTTTTGAACTCCATAGCTACCAAAATAAGAATGGTTACCGCCTTCAATAATATATTCAATTGTTGATGATGGTAAATTTGAGGAATATTGTTCAAGCTTATTTGCTCTCATGATGTTATCTTGACTACCATAAATTTGTAAAACATTGGCATCAGTTATATTTGTTAAATCTTTATCAGAATATGCAGCAAATAAGATTAAGCCATATAATTTATCACTGTTTTTAGCATAATATCTAGCACCAAAAGCTCCACCTAAAGAATGACCTGCTAAATACCAAGTTTTATCTTTATATTCTTCGTTTTCAATTACCTTATCAGCAGCATTAGATCTTAGCATAGCTAAATTATAAGGCATTGAACAAATTACAGTTGTATATCCGTCATCAGCAAGCTTACGCATAATTGGTGCATAAGCTTTATCTTCTACAAGACCACCAGGATAAAATACTATAGCTTGTTGCTTAGAATTTTTTGGTTTAAACCAAATATTATTATTTGAGTCATAATCAACAATTACATTCTCACTACTAGCAAGATATTCTTGACAATTTTCTGCGTGATAATAACCTGATGCATATACATTAAATGCTATAAATATTATTATAAATAAAATGATAAGTGTTAAAAATAACTTTTTTAATATATGATGTTTCTTCATAATAGTTCCTTTACGACAAATTAATTATTAAAATAGCGACTAGCTAATTTAAACCCCTTATCAAAACTATCCTTAAAAGCTTCCTGTGCTTCAGTTTCTTTATTATTCAAATGCATATAAAGGCCATACATAAATTCATATTCACCTTTAGATTCATCAAAAATTTCACCAAAATTTTTCTTAACATAGTCAATGTTAGATTCATTTAGCTCAATAAATTTTGTTTCAAGATAACAAGTTTCTTCAATTTCATTTCCAAGTGAATAAGCTTTAAGCTTAAATGGAATGATATCATTATCTTCATCTTTATCTAAAAATTTTATTTTATTTTCATTAATAGTAATAGTCTTTAAGCTATTTAATGGATGATCAAAACTAGACACATCATAAGTTTTATTATCTTCTAACTTGAAATATGCAATGCTTGATCTCCTAATACCAATACATTCTGATACTACTTTAAATCTTACTATATTCATATAATCACCGAAGAAGATTATATCATAAACTTTTATAAATTAAATTATTTTAATTTTAATAATGAAATAATCTCTTTTGCAGCAGCCTCATAATCTCCTGTATTAGTTATTGTAAAATCACAAATATCTTGATTTTGTTTTTCTGAATCAATTGAAATAATTCTATTAACTTTATCTTCAATAGTAGTATCTTTTTTCAAAATTGATTCGATTAATACCTTTCTATCTCTCTTAATATAAACAGTAGTTACATTAGGGAAATTTGTCATAACACTCATAGCACCACAAATATCCATAGTAACTAATACATTCTTTCCACGATTAATAATCTTTGAAATATCTTTTCTTTTACTTCCATAACCATGACCAGCATACATAGTTGATTCAAATAATTCACCATTATCTTGCATTCTATGGAACTCTTCTAATGTAATATATTGATACCAATCATTTGGCTTAAGTGCTGTTTCATCCTTAGTAGTATAAGATATTAATTTTTCAAAAGTTTTAAGCTTTGTAGCCATATGGCTAGCAATCTTAGTTTTACCTGAACCAGAAGGTCCTACTAAAATTAAGATTCCTGGCGCTTTAAATTCATCTTTTTTAGCACTATATGATTTAGTAATAACTTCTACTAATTTTAAAAATTCATCATAATTATTAACAGCAAGCATACCTGTCGCCTTAGAATTCCATGGTCTACGCATAAGAATAGGATATGCAGCATTAGACTTAAATACATTATGCATACCATCATCAAATAAAATATCTGTAGTAATCTTATCTTTTCTACTTCCCATATAAATATTTGATGGTGGAATATCAGGAAATTCCTCCATTATACGCTTAGCTCTAATTCCCATAAATTCTGGTGGAATTGATGTAGAAATAAATACTTCAGTTAATTGGCTTAACTTATGTACAAATTCCTTAGCTCCTTGAATTACAGGTTGATTTTTATAAAATTCAGGATCATTAAAATATTCAAAAATTACATCAGCTCTAGTACCAAGCTTACCCCAATGATCAACCTCATGAATAGTTAGTGGTGGATCAAATTTATATTTCTCATTAGCTAATTTTATTGCATATGGAATACATTCCATTAATAAATCATCAACATCTAAAGCTGTAGACATTCTAAATCTTTGGCTCATATTATCACTCCTTTTAATAAATCTTTTATGTTTCTTTATTTCAACTATTTTACCACAAGATTAACTTATTTACAATTAAACAAGTTAAATAAAAAGTAAGTGCAGCAATAGCACTTACCTTGATAAATCTTCTTTAATTAATTCTTCAATTTTATCTTTAGCTTTAACATCAGATTCAAAATCAGCTGGATTTATAACATCTAAAGCTTTGATATATATCTTTTTTCCAAATAAACTAAATTTAAAATTCTTTGTTCCTTTAATTGAACAAACTACAATTTTCTTATTAGCACTAAAAGCTGGCTTTAAGCTCCCTGGTTTCATTGGAAGTATAATATCTTCTGTCTTATTACGAGTTCCTTCAGGGAAAATTAGAACACTACAAGTGTTATTTTTTAAAAAATCACGAGCTTTAAAAATAGCTTTAGCACCTTCACGAGCACTTTCTCTATTAATTGAAATATAACCACAAGCATTAATCATAGACCCAATCACAGGTATTTTAAAGTTTTCAGGCTTTGAAACAACTACAAATGGTTTATTTATGATATTTATAAATGCTAAAGGATCCATATTTGAAACATGATTTGCAACATATAATACATTCTTATCTTTTACAATTTCAAAGTTTTGTTTAATTACTTTAACTCTAATAAATTTCATTAATAAAATATCTAAATTTTTAATTAAATGATCTATATATTTATTGTATTTATGATCTTTATTTTTGATAAATAAGCAAACGATGTAACAATAAAAAATATATAGTAATAATATTAATATCATTGATACAACAAATAAAGGAATCATTAAAAACATATAATAATAATTTGAAAATGAATTAGAAATAAAATATGAAATTATTCCTGAAAGACATATGCTTAATATAAATTGAATAGTTATAACAGTATACATATATTTTCTCCTTTTTTTATTATAATAAAATAAAAATCACTTTGTAATTTTTGTTCTTTCCAAACTGAAGTATAGAAGCTACATTCAAAGTGATGTAGCTTCTATAAAATAAAAAAAGACCTCATATATAACATTTGGTTAGAATAAATGAAAGGAGATTTCCACTTGTATTATATATCTACAACTTAATAATTAAAAGAGAAAGTTAATAAAATGTATGACAACAATAATAACATCGTATGTTCTATCATAATAATAGAACAAACCACTATATGTTATATTTTTACCAAAAGTGTAAGTTCCTCTTTGGCTTCTCCAGCCTCTGTTCTTATTGTACTTTAATAGTTGTGTATTATACTTATGGTCAACTTCTGTAAAAGCATTATCAACTGTAATTCTTCCACCATTAATAGATCTTGCATTTACAACACGAGTACTTTGCAAAGCAAAAATACCAATCAAAACACAAACAAAACTTATTATTTTTCTTTTTAACATTTTTTAAGTATATCTGTACCCCACCATTTTAATACAAAAGTTATCCACATTCAATAATTTGTTATATTTTAGTTACCGTTTCTAAAAAAATAGTAGCACTTTTATAAAGTACTACTATTTGAATTTTTATATTTATTTTTCTTTCTTTTTTAGAATATATAAAATTAAGACAATTATTTCATGAAGTAATAATGGAATAAATGCAAATATTGCAGTCCATGCCCATTCAGAAGCTGTTAAATTTTCTGTTGAGAATACTGCACGAACTCCTGGTATTTCGATTACTAATAATTGTAAAACAATACCTAATGCAAGAGCTATCCAAAGCATCTTATTGCGTTCTTTAAATATATGAACAAATGAATGCTTAACATCAGTCATACCTAGCATATGAGTAAGTTCACCTAATGCTAAAGCAGTAAATGCCATAGTACGAGCTTGATTTAAAATATTTGAATTAGCTTCATATAAAGCCTTTACTTCAGAAATTGAATGTGCACCATTAGTCCATCCTGGTATGAAGTAGGCTAAAATAACACCTATTGTTAAAATAGCACCATATCCAAATACAATTGCCTTTCCACCATGTGCAAAAATTGATTCATTAGGATTACGTGGAGCCTCATCCATAATGCCTTCTTCCTTAGGTTGCATACCTAATGCAATTGCAGGAAGAGAGTCAGTTACAAGATTTACCCATAATAAATGAATTGCAATTAATGGGGCAGGTAAACCAATAATAATTAATAATAACATTACTAATACTTCGGCTATATTACTTGATAATAAGAATAATACAGTCTTCTTAATATTAGAATATATACTTCTTCCTTCTTCAACTGCTTTTTCAATTGAAGCGAAATTATCATCAGCAAGTACCATATCTGCAGCACCCTTAGCTACATCAGTACCAGTGATACCCATTGCAATACCAATATTAGCTTGCTTCAATGATGGAGCATCATTTACACCGTCCCCAGTCATAGCACAAATATGTCCATTTGCTTGGAAGGCTTTAACAATTTGGACCTTGTTTTCTGGTGAAACACGTGCAAATACACGAGCTGTTTTTACAGTTTCTTGTAATTGTTCTGGTGTCATAGCATCTACATCAGCACCTGTATAACATTGATCACGAGTCTCAACAATACCTAAATTCTTAGCTATAGCATAAGCAGTATCCTTATGGTCACCAGTAATCATAATAGTTGTAATTC
>JAEELC010000015.1 GCA_016288675.1 Acholeplasmatales bacterium
ACCAGCAAGTACATCAGTAAAATAATGAACAGCTAGAATTAAACGAGTAATAGGGACTATAATCATTATTAATGCAAATACAACATTTAAAGAAATTCTTAATTTTGAATTTAATTTAAAATCATGTAGCATATAAATTCCCCAAGAGAAGCTATATGCTGATAGCATTGAATGTCCTGAAGGGAATGAATATCCGCATTCATTTACCCAAAAATAATCTTGGTCTGGTCTAAAACGGCAAATACCTGATTTTATTCCTTTATTTAATACTACAACAAGACAAGCACCTAATAAATATGCTAAAGCTTTATAATTACCTTTATATAATACAAGTATTGCAATAGTAGCAATTACAAAGAAGATAGCACTTCCTGCTTGAGTAAATATTAATGCAAATATATTAATAAATCCATTTTTATTTCCTCTATGATTAACAAAGAAATCATGAATTGTGTTATCAATTGAAAGTGGAGCACCTGATGCATTTGTAACACATATAAATAAAAAAACAAAAAATAAAAAACTTAATACTAGTCCAGCTAGCCAATATAAATTTTTATGTTTCATATAACCACCAACCTAACGATAATATTTTAGCATAGTTTTCTTTTTTTAAAAAGAAAATATGTTATTTTTCATAAATTCTACATCATTTTTATTTCATTTATAATATAATAAAAATATAACAAGTGAAAAAGGAGAACAAATATGGAAAATATAATCGAAACCAATAATTTATGCATGTCTTTTGGTCAAAAGAAAGCATTAGATAATGTTAATCTTCATGTTAAAAAAGGTGAAATATATGGTTTTGTTGGTGAAAATGGTGCTGGTAAAACCACAACTATGAAAATTATTTTAGGATTACTTGAACAAACTAGTGGTGAAGTATTAATTAATGGTAATACTAATCTAGATTCACAAAGAAAAAGTATTGGAGCCTTAATTGAAGCTCCAGGTCTTTATTTAAATAAAACTGCAAGAGATAATCTTGAATTATTTACTTATTTATTTGGTGGAGATAAGGAAGCAATTCCTTCACTTTTAAAAAAAGTAGGTCTTGATAATACAAATAATAAGAAGGTTGGACAATTTTCTTTAGGTATGAAGCAAAGACTTGGTATTGCTGTATCTTTAATTGGTAATCCCGATATTCTTATTTTAGATGAGCCAATTAATGGATTAGATCCAAAAGGTATTTTGGAAATGCGTAATCTATTTAAATCTTTAAAAGAAGAAGGAAAGACTATTTTAATTTCTTCTCATATTTTAACAGAACTTGCAAAAATAGCTGATAGATTTGGTATTATTCATAATGGCGTTCTTGTTAAGGAAGTTTCAAGTGAAGAAATTAGTACTGAACAAAAAGCTTGTATTTTTAAGGTTAGTGATGTTTCAAAAGGCATTGAAATATTAAAAGAAGCTAATATTTTAAATAAATACGATGTCTTAGATGATAAATTAAGAATTTATTATCCTTTTGATAAGAAAAATACTATTAAGTATTTAATTAATAATGATGTTTTAATTGAATCAATTATTGATGAACATATCGATGTAGAAAACTACATCGTTAATAAGATGGAGGCTTAATTATGAAAAGAATAATCGTTTTTGAATTCAAAAAATTATTTAAGTCAGTTCCATTCTATGTAATTCTTGGTATTTGTTTAATTATTACATTATTAAATGTATCAATTGTTTCAATTGTTCAAAATATTGGTTACCAGGTTTTTGATGACACTACAAAAAAATATGTAACAGTATATAATGATTATCAAATGCTAAAGAATGTTTCTTCAGGTATCATTTCTTTAATATCTATGATTTCATTATTATGGTTGATATTTATTGCAATCTTTAATTCTGAAGATTATAGATTTGATACTATTAAAACTATAAAAGGTCGAGGTTTTAATAATACTAATACATATTTAGCAAAATATGTTGTTTCCTTAGTTGCAATCTTATTAATTACAGCAATTTGCATATTGCTTTATGTCGCTGGTTTAAATTTACTAATTAAAAATAAAGCATTTGAACCTAATGATAATTTAGGTTTTGAAATAATAGGTATTATTTTAATGCCATTCTTAATTCACGCATTCTATTATTTTTTAACAAGCCTAAAGCATACTATCGCTTTAGGAATTGTACTTGGAATTGCTATTCCTAGTGTTGCTTCATTATTTTTAGTTATTATTACAGCTGTTTTAAGTGCTAATCATGTACAAAACGTACCTACTTTAACTAATTATTTAATTGATGATTTATCTTCATTACTTCTTAGTGAAAATAAAAGTGAAAGAATTCAATTCTTTGCATTCTATATAATATATTTAGTTAGTTTAGATGCTGGTAGTTATTTCTTATCGTTAAGAAAAAATATTATCTAGAAAGGATTAGCTATGGAAAAGACAGAACATTTAATTAATTTAATGCATTCTGTGATTTCTAATAAATTTGAGCTTATATTAAGCGTCGAAAAAGGAAGTCATTCGGTTTACAAGGTAATTGAAAATAATAATTTAAAAAATCCAATGGCTCCTTTGGATAAAGTGGGAGACTACTGTGATTTTTTAAATAATTATGTTTTTAAATTTTTAGTAGATAATACTAAATCTGTTCAAAAGAGATTTTATTTTGAAGAAGTATTTAAGTATTTATCTCCAGGTTATGAATATTCATTTACATATGATTTTAAAGTAAAGGACGAAACTCTTAATAAGCGTTTCGCCTTCTACTATATTAATGAAAATGAATTTGTATTATTAATAGAAGATTATACAAAATATAAATTAGAAAATTTAGAAAACTCTTTACGTTCTATTGATAACAAAGCTTTAATATATCAAATAAGAAATGATAAATTGTGTTATCATTTAGAATATTGTTCTAAAAGCTTAGCTCGTTTTTTAGATTTAAAATATGAAGAATTAGTTTCTTTATTAAAAAAGAATCATCCATTTAATTATATTGATCCTGAAAGCTTAAACCAAATGGGAGAAGTATTATTTGGAAATGAAGTAGAAAATTTTAAACATTCATTTCTTGTTAAATTAAATACGAAATTTAAAAAAGATATCTATGTTAGACTTAATGCTACATATTTTTCTCTTTATAAAAAGCTTTATGTTTATGTTTCCTTTGATGATGAAACAGAGCTTGTTAAATCTCGTACTTTGTCTGAAACTATTCACGCCATTAAAAATGAAAATGATGCATTAGATAGAGAGAATAAAACTGACGCTTTAACAGGACTTGGAAATGAAACTAAATATACAATGCTTGTTAAAGAAATCCAAAAGAAGATGGAACTTGGATTTAAAGATATAGGTATTATTGTATGTGACGTTAATGGTGTTAAGGTTACAAATGATAAATATGGTCATCATTTCGGATGTCATATGATTGTTACTGCTGGACATAATTTTCCTATGTATTTTAAAGAAAGTGAACTTTTCCATATTGGTGGAGATGAATTTGTAATAATTGTTTTAGGAAAAGATTATCAAAACATTGATGAAATTGTTTCTCGTATTAGAAATGTTTTAGAATATCAACCTATGACTTTTGAGAATATAAATTTACATTTAAGCGTTGCTGTAGGTTATTCTAAATATAAAGAAAGTGATACATATCATTCATTATTCCAAAGAGCGGATGACAATATGTATGAAGAAAAGATTCGTATAAAAACTATACATAATATTCCTCTACGTTAATGAAAATTTGTTCTTTACAAACACTTAAAGAAAGAGTATAATTCTTTTGGTCAAAAAAGACCCTATTTAATTATACTCAATATTTTTATAAACTTTTGCTTGTGCAAAAGTTTTATTTTTTATATATAATAAATTTAGAAAGGATGAAACTATGAATATTAAAGAAAGATTTTTTAAATTTGTATTTCCATCAATGATATCTAGTTTCATTCTAGGTACATTTACAATTATAGATGGACTTTTTATTGGACAAAAAGTAGGAGATAGTGGTCTTGCTGCTATTAATTATGCATATCCTGTTACTGCCTTTATTCAAAGCGTTGGTTTTGGTGTAGGTATTAGTGGTTCTATTTTAATTAGTATTGCTCAAGGCAAAAAAGAAGATGATAAGAAATATATTTTTAATACTTATGTAGCATTATTTATATCAATTATTATCATGATGCCTTTATTTTTTATAATTGAAACGCCTTTATTACGTTCTTTTGGCGCAAGTAATGACACATTAAAGCTTGCAAAAGAATATTATCATTCAATTATTTGGGCTACAAGTGTACAAGTTTTAAGCCAAGGCTTAATTCCTATTATCAGAAATCATTCAAAGAATAAAACTGTAATGATTGGATTAATATTAGGATTTGTATCTAATTTAATTTTAGATTACATCTTTATTTATCCCCTAAATATGGGACTATATGGTGCTGCAATAGCGACAAATACTAGCCAAGCTATAACTACCTTATTTTGTGTAATTGTTTTATGCCAAAAAGAATTTAGAACTAAATTCATTTTTGATTTTAAATTAATCTTAAAAATCTTTTTAGGATTAATATCTCCTTTTGGAGTATCTTATTCTAGTAATATAGTATTGATTATTATTAATAAAGCGTCTTCACAATATGGTGACGCTTTAGTTGCTGCTTATACTGCAACAAGCTATGTTACTTATATTGTACAAAAGCTAATTCAAGGTGTTGGAGATGGTGTACAGCCTTTATTATCTTATTCCTATGGAAATAAGAATAAAAAGGATATAAAAGCATTTGTTAAATTATCTTTAATTGTTACAATATCTATTTCTTTAATATCTATGGCAGTTACTATATCTTTAAGAAATCAAATTTCTAAAGGATATGGATTATCTAGCCAAGCTCAAATATATTATTCTAAATTAATTATATTCTTTAGTATATCCTTTATTTTTCAAGCCTTTATGCGTCTATTTATGTCTTATTTTTATTCTATTAAAAAAGATATTTATAGTATGATTATAGTTTATGGTGAACCATTAATAGATTTAATAATAGTTTTAATATTACCTAATTTTATAAATGAATATGGTATTTATATTACTATGCCGTTATCAAATTTTATATTAATGATAATTTCATTTGTATTATTTATAAAATCTGAAAAACATTTAAGCAAAGAATTTGAATGTTAGTTAAATATAACTTATAATCAAATCATAAATGGAGGTTTATTTATGATATATGATTATAATTTAGAAAAGCCAAATGGTGATATTGTATCTTTAAAAGAATACAAAGGTAAAGTCTTTTTAGTTGTTAATACAGCAACTGGTTGTGGTTTTACACCTCTTTATAAGCCATTAGAGGAGATGTATGAAAAATATCATGAACAAGGATTTGATATTATTGATATTCCTTGTAATCAATTTGCTGGTCAAACACCTGGTACAGATGAAGAAATTCATGAATTTTGTACATTAAAATATAATACTAAATTTCCTCAATACAAAAAGAGTGATGTAAATGGTGAAAATGAATTACCTTTATATACATTCTTAAAGAGTGAAAAGACATTTGTATCATTTGGTAAAGGTCCTAAAGCGTTAGCTATGTCTATATTACTAAAGAAAATTGATAAGGATTATAAAAATAATTCAAATATTAAATGGAATTTTACAATTTTTTTAGTTGATAGAGATGGTAATGTTGTTGAACGCTTTGAACCTACAGCTAATATGAAGAATGTAGAAAAAGCTGTTAAAGCCTTATTATAATAGAAGCGATTACGCTTCTATTTTTTTTCTTTTTGTAATATAATACTTTTAAATAAAAGAAGAAAAAGGTGATATGTATGAAGACAGTTATAATTACAGGAAGTGCTCGTGGATTTGGTTATGAAATGAGCAAATTATTTTATATTAATGGCTATAATGTAGTATTAAATGATATTAATGAAGAAGCTCTTGATAATGCATATAAAAGCTTATTAAGCTTTAATAGTTCAGCTAGATTATTAAAAATTAAATGTGATGTTACTAATGTAAGTGATATTAGTAATCTTATTGATATTACATTAAAGGAATTTGGTAATATTGATATTTTTATTAATAATGTTGGTGTTAATCAAAATTTAAATAAAGTATGGAATTTAACAGATAATGAAATAAATAAGCTAGTTGATATTGATATTAAGGCTACAATACTTGCATCAAGAGAAATTATGAAGCTATTTATTAAGCAAAATAGTGGTTCTTTATATAATGTATATGGTCTAGGATCTGGAGATGAACAGGTTAAGGGAATGACTATGTATGGAACTACTAAAAGAGCAATTAGATATTTTACTGAAGGATTAGCAAAAGAGGTAAAGGATTATAATATTACAGTTGGTGCTATTGTACCATCTATTATGGTTACTAATTTTATGTTCACTTCTCTTGGTGATGACAAGAAAATTGAACTTGATGAGAAGACTAAAAAGATTTATAACATTTTAGGAGATCGTCCTGAAACTATTGCACAATTTATGGTTAAACGTATTATAAAGAATAAACGTAAGAATCCTAAGTTTACATTTTTAACTAAAAAGCGTGCAATGTGGCGTTTCTTTAAGGCGTTATTTAGTAAACGTGATTTATTTAAAGAAAATTAATAATAAAGAAGATTATTTTATGATAAAATAGATATACATTTTTATTTGAAGAAAGAGTGATTTATATGATAATTGCACATGCTTGTTTAGAAATTTTAGATTTTAGAAATTCTACCTTTAAATTTAGTGATAGTGAACTTGATTTTACTAAAGATTTACCAGTAGATTATGTTAGAAGTATTGTAGAAAAGATTGAAAAGAATTCTAGTAAGCGTGTAGGTACATTTAATGCTGATTCACCTATTGCAAGTCTTTTAAAGACTTATGATTCTACTAATACTAATTTTGTACAATTTAGTCATGATATTTCTGTATTATTTAGTGACGCTTTAAAGAAAAGCGGTGTACTTGAATCTAAAGATTTACTTACTATTGAATATAGAAAGGATGCAGGAGTATATTTAGCATTTGTATTAATTGATAATGGTGAAGCTATTACTCACGAAATATTTGAAGGTAATTCTATTCAATTTACTAAAAATATATCTATACTTCCTCAAACATCTACTAAGATTAATACTTTTATGATTGTTAGTATTCCTGATTTAAATTTTTATTCTTGTGAAAAGTTTAGAGAAATTGATGGTATTAAGCATAAAGTAATTGAAGAAGAAGTCGTTAAAGCGACATTCTTACCTTCAACAAACGAAATCTTTACTGCAGTTAAGCAGGTTGCATCTAAATTAAGTGATGAATCAGGTAATGATAAGAATGAAATAATTGCTAATGTTAAATCTTATATTGAAAATAATAGTGATAAAGATACTCTAGATGTATCTGATTTATGTGACAAGGTATTTGATGATAAGAATGTATCTAATACTATGAAGGATAATCTTGCTAAGCGTGGTGTTACTGATGTATTACCATATGAATATCATTTAACAGAAAATAAGGTTAAAAATGCTAAAATCAAATGTGATAATGGTGTTGAAATAGTTGTACCTAATAGCTACTTACAAAATAATGATAATGTTGAAATAAGAACTAATTCAGATGGTACTATGACTATTGAAATTAAAAATATTACAAAATTTAGTCCGAGGTAAATATGAAGAAAAGACTTTTTTTAAGCTTACCACTAGCAGCTTTAATGCTTGCTGGATGTAATAGTGGGGGAGAAAAAAGTGGGGTTATTGATAAGAGAACTGATAATTTTAATGCTAGTAATAATTATTCTTTAAAATTAGATTCATCAGTTAAGACTCGTGGTGGTTATACTGAAGGTAATTTTGGTAATGCTAACCATATGGAATATTATAGAACTTATTCTAAAGGTGATAATTATACTACTTTACTTAAGAAAAACGATATAGATATTAATGATTCAGCTGTATACAATAAAGCTGATTTCAGTGAAATCTATTCTGTTAAGGTTACATATGCGACTGATTCTAAACTTAAATTTAGTTATGGTAATGATAAAACTTATTCTAATACAATTGAATTGTTAAATACTAAAGATTTTATAACTAAAGAAATTAAGATTAATAAATCTAATTATATTAAATTTAGTGCTCCAGATTCTAATGTAATTATTAAAGAAATTGTTATTACATATAATTCTAAAGCTTCTCCTAAAGAAGAAAAATTAACTTATGATGGTTATAGATTAAAGCTTAATTATACTGAATTTGATAATTTAGTAGATGGTGAAACACGTGAAATTCCTACTAAAGTTAATTTTAATGGTTCAAATTATACAGTACTTGAAACTAAGAAATTTACTTATTATTCAAGAGAATATTTAATTAATCATTATGCTAATTCTATGGCTGATGAATTAGCTATAACTGATCCGCTAGAAGTTGCAAGCTATTATATGCTATTCCATGATTTCCCTTTAAATTATGGTTATCAATTTGATTTGATTGATATGGATTTATATTTTAAAGAGAAGAATTTACGTCGTGTTCAAAAATTCTCTCGTACTGATGGATATGCTAAAGCTATACCATATAAGAAAAATCAAGATTTAACATATCTTGAACTTGATTTTGCGGAAAGCGATAGCTATTCATATAATGCACAAAGAGGAACTGGTAGAATTGTTGTTTGGGAAAATGGATTTGATGGTTCAGGTTATGATAATGAACCAGTATGCTTATATACTGATGACCATTATGCTTCATTTGCTGAATTTACTAATTGCTATTCTTGGAATACAAGCTTTGATGCTGAAATGAATTATACTGGATATAAACATTCAGTTGTTAAAACTTATACTTTATAAATAAAAAGTCTATCGAAAAATAGATTTTTTATATTGTTAATGTATTATACTTTATATTTATCTTATTTCGAGTATAATATATATGAATCTTCAAGGTAATGTTAAATTCATAACCGGAGGTATAGTCCTCAAGCGTAAGCACGATTCGGTGAAATTCCGATACCGACAGTATAGTCTGGATGAGAGAAGAAATTAATTATATTTTTCTTTCTTTTTTGGCGACCTCGAAAATTCGAGGTCTTTTTATTTTGAAAGGAAGTCGTAAAATATGAAGAATCAAATTATGCTTAAGAAGTGCATCATAACTTCTATACTTGCAGCCTTATCGGTTGTACTTTATGTAATAGGTCCTAAGTTTAGTTTACCTATTTTCCCTAACTTTTTAAAAGTTAATTTTTCTATGGTACCAATTTTTATTTGTTTAATAGTAGTTGGTGCACCATACGCATTAGTAATTGTATTAATTAGATCATTATTTGGTTTAATTACAGGAACTACTTCAGCCGGTATTGGTGAAACTGCTGATTTAATTATTGGTATGATTACTATATTATTTACTCAATTTGGTAAGTTTTTATTCAATAATAAAGCTAAAGATATCCCAATGTTTCTATTTGCATTATTAGGATGGGTAGTCGGAGGATTATTATCTAATTGCTTTGCATTACCTATGTATGTTAATGTAATGAATGCTAAGGGATGGTTAGTATTCTCTATGCAAAAAATTATTCCTGCAGTTACAGAATCAAATTATGTTTTTTACTATTTTGTAGCAGCAGTATTACCTTTTAACTTAATTTTAGGATTTGCAGTTGTTACTGCTACATATTTAATTCATTTTAAACTTAAAGATGCTTATGAATTATTTTTAACACCTGATAAAAAGGTAAAAAAAGAAGAAAATAACCTTGATGATTACAATAATACTGAAGAAAATACATATAAATTGGATTAATTAGTAGCACATTTGTGCTACTTTTTTATTTTGTTAGTTTAATATAACTTTTTGAACAAATTATTTTGAAACAATAAAAAAATGATATATAATTAAATCGGTATTAAATTTCAATTAAGGAGGTTATTTATATGCCATATATTACTAGTGTTTATGCTAGAGAAGTTTTAGATTCTCGTGGTAACCCAACTGTAGAAGTAGAAATTACAACTGAAGGTGGAGCTTTTGGTAGAGCACTTGTTCCATCTGGTGCATCAACTGGTGTACATGAAGCTTTAGAATTACGTGATGGTGATAAATCGCGTTATATGGGAAAAGGTACTACTAAAGCTGTTAAGAATGTTAATGAGCTTATTGGACCAAAGCTAATTGGTAAGGACGTTAGAGATCAAAATGCGATTGACGCATTAATGATTGAACTTGATGGTACTGAAAATAAGTCAAAGCTTGGTGCTAATGCTATGCTTGGTGTTTCAATGGCTGTTGCTCGTGCTGCTGCTGATTATTCAGGACTTCCTTTATATAAGTATTTAGGTGGAGCTAATGCTAAGCAATTACCTCTTCCTATGATGAATATTATGAATGGTGGAGCTCATGCTGATTTCGTTATTGATTTCCAAGAAATCATGATTTTACCTGCTGGCGCACCTAATTTCCATGAAGCATTACGTTATGGTGCTGAAGTGTTCCATAATTTAAAATCTATTTTAAAGAAGAAGGGATATGTAACTTCAGTTGGTGATGAAGGTGGTTATGCACCAAAATTATCTAGCAATCGTGAAGCTTTTGAACTTGTAATTGAAGCTATTAAGGCTGCTGGTTTAGTTCCTGGTAAGGATGTATTCCTTGGTATTGATGTTGCAGCTTCAGAATTCTATGATACTGAAACTGGTAAATATACATTAAAGGCTGATAAGGGTGTATTTACATCAAAAGAAATGGTAGATAATTATTATGTACCTCTTACTACTGAATTCCCTATTATCACTATTGAAGATGGTCTTGCTGAAGATGACTGGGAAGGTTGGCAATATTTAACTGAAAAGTTAGGTAAGAAGATTCAACTTGTAGGTGATGATTTATTTGTAACTAATACAAAGCGTCTTCATAAGGGTATTGAAATGGGTGTTGCTAACTCAATTCTTATTAAGGTTAACCAAATCGGTACTTTAACTGAAACATTTGACGCTATTGAAATGGCAAAGCGTGCTGGTTATACTGCAATTGTTTCTCATAGATCAGGTGAAACTGAAGATACTACAATTGCTGATTTAGTAGTAGGATTAAATGCTGGTCAAATTAAGACTGGTTCTTTATCTCGTACAGATAGAATTGCTAAATATAATCAATTATTACGTATTGAAGATGAATTAAATCAATTCGGAGAAGCAAATATAGCTAAATTTGATGGTATAAAGAGCTTATATAATTTATATAAGTAATATTTAAGGCATTGGAAAATTCCAATGCTTTTTTATTTGATATGAAATCATTTCGACAAAATAATGATATTATGAATTTTTTTCGACTTTTTTTGCGTAAAATCTTTATTTTTATAAATTTATATTGTATTATATAGTTATCTATAGATTTCATATAGATAAAAGTACAAAAAGTAAGTTTAAAAAGGGGAGGATAATTGCAATGATATTTAATTAACGATTTTATTTAAATTTAAATTATAAATAGAATCGTTTTTTCTTTTTTTGAATATGTTTTGGGTTACAAAAAGGAGAAAAACAAATATGAGAAAAAAAGTAGTTAGAGCTATTGGTTTAACTTTGGGTGCCTTATCGCTTGCATCATGTGAAAAGTTAAGTATAGCTGTAGAACAAAACGAAGTCGTTGTTGAACCAGAAAAGAAGGATGACAACGAAAACAATGGAGAAAAAGAAACTCCTAGCCAAGGTGGTGAAGAGAATAAGCAAACTCCAGAAGAAAACAAACCAGCAGATACACATAACGAAAAAAAGAAATTAACTGTTTCTGGTACATTTGAAACTGAAAGACCCCTTGATGAAAAATTAACTAAACAAATTTCATCTACTAAGGTTGAATCTTCTACTAACTTTAAATGTCAATATTCAGGTAAAGCTAATACAGTTACTATCACTTTACCAGTTCCATTTAAGGTTATTGAAGGAGAAACTACATATGAAGCTTCTCAAGTTGAAAATAATTATATTTTAAAAATTTCAAAAGAAGAAATTGGTGAATACAAATTTAATTTAATTAGTACAGGAACTAATGAATATGCGGAGAAAAATGTATTCTTTAGAATTACTGTTAAAGAAGCTCAAGGAGAAATTACATCAAATTATAAAGAACAATTTGTTTATAAGCCTGAAGGAAATAAGCTTACATTTAGTCGTTATAAAGACAAGGGTTCTCAATATGTAGTTACTCTTAAAAATAGTAATGGTGAAATAATTGAAACTAGAAAATCTGAACTTGATAGTGAAGGAAAAAATTATATTTGCGAATTTATCTTAAAGGATGCTGGAACTTACTTATTTGAGGCTGTTTCACCAGCTGATGATAATTTTAAATATGAGACTAAATTTAATGGCGAAGTAAATGTAGCTAAGGCGAGTGCGCCTGTAACATACAATAAAGTAGAAAACTTTGTATATGATGGTACTGCTCATACTTTATCAATTGAAAGTTCAATTGATTTAGAGGTAAAAGTAAATGACACAGTTGTTGAGGCTAAAGATGGCAAATATACATATGACTTTATAGATGCTGGAACATATACTATTTCAGTTAATAGTAAAGATGAAAACTACACTGAGTTTAAAATGGAAGAAACTTTAGAAGTTTCTAAAGATGAATCTAACGTAAATGTTTATATTGATGATGTAGCTTCTAATAAAGAAAAAGTTTGCGTTACAAGTGGTAATCATAATGTATTAGTTATATCTAAGTATTCATTTGAAGCTGTTTTAGATGATGTAAAATACAGTTCTTCATTAGATGAAGTTGATAATTTATATAAAGTACAAATAGAAGTTAGCTCAATTGATACAAAAGTCTATAATATTACTTATTCAATTCAAGAAACACCTAATGTTAAAGGATTAGATTTTGTTCAAGAAATAATAATAATAACTGATGCAATTAGTTATTCATTAACTTTTGATGAAAAAACAGAATTAACTAAGGAATATGACGGAGCTAATCATCAAGTATTATTTAAATCAGATGAAGACGCATTTAGTGTAATTTATGGTGAAAAAACAGTTGACTCAATAAACAATGAAGTTAGCTTTGATATCAAAGATGCTGGAAAGCATACATTTATTATCAAACATAAGAACTGGCAAGAAGAAGTTTCGGTTGAAATTTTAAAGGCTCAATTTGAAGTTGAAGTATTTGATAAAGATAATAATAAGCTTGATTCTTTAAAGGATCTTGAAAGAGGCGATTATAAAATTGTTTCTGATGTTTTATTTAGTATCAATGATTCTGAAGCTTCATTAGTTAATGGTAAATATGAATATATTTATACATTAACTAAAGATTCAGAATTAACAATTGTTTCACTTAATAATAATTATAAGAATTCATCCTTAGAATTTGTTGTACATAAAAAATTATTCGTACTTGATAATACTAATAATGAAGAAAGAGGAGTACCAAGTGCTTACTATGATACATTAAACTTATCTTATGTCGATGTTGATTTTAGAGAAAATTTAAGTGAATTAATTAATAAAGACTTTGTTCATTATACTTATAAAAAGGCTTACGATATTTTAAATGAAACTGACGTTGATCCTGATAATGAAAATAACGTAATTTGTATGTATTCGGGTAAATCTATTAAAAATACAGATCATAGTTCAATTACAGGGTTTAATCGTGAACATACATGGGCTAAATCTCATGGCTTTGGTAATCAAAAAACTTATGAAACATCTAATCCTTGGTGTGATGTTCATCATTTAAGAGCTACTTGGTGTAATATTAATTCAACAAGAAATAATTCTGATTTCTATGAATTTGGACCAGATGAAACATATAAAGAAATGTTTGGTTGTAAATATAATGATACACACTTTGAACCTCGCGATGAGGTTAAGGGTGATGTTGCACGTATGATGTTTTATATGGCAACAATGTATGGATTTGATGGCAAATTTAATTTAACATTAACTAATGATTCAACTACTGCTTCATCAGATGGTAATGGTGTATTTGGTAATCTTGATACATTAGTTAAGTGGAGCTTAGAAGACCCTGTATCAAGTACAGAAATTCATAGAAATAATGTTGCATATAAGTATCAAAAGAATAGAAACCCTTATATTGACCATCCAGAACTTGTTCAAATCGCATATCCTGAAAGCTATGCAAAATATGCTGATTTGACTGCTGATCAAATTAAAGTAGATACTGTTATTTCAGAAATTAACAAATTACCTGAAACTATTACATTAGAGAATGAAAAGCTTGTAAATGATACATACGCTTTATATGATAAGTTAAATTGGGTAGAACGTTCTTTAGTCACTAATTATGAAACTTTACATCAAGCTACTTTAAATATTTTAAATCTAAACTTTAAAAAAGATGAAGTAGAATCAGGTGATATTTCTATCGCATTAGATTCACCTAAAAAAGAAACTTCTGGTAATAGTGGATATAAGGCTAATAACAATATCATTACAGATTTAGGTACAATTAAGTGTAGCTACGCAAATATTGATAAGTCTAGTGTTACATTAGGAGCTAATTCTAAAGCTATTGCTAATGCTAAAACTAATGAATTTGGAATTGATTCAAATCTTGCTAGTGCATCTATGAAATTAGATTTTTACGTTGATAATGTAGAAAAAGTTAATTTCACATGCGGTTCTGTATCTGACAAAATGAATTATAAATTATTCTATACAGAAGATGATACAAATTATGTAGAATTTGCAAGTGGCTCTTTAGCTGTTAATAAGGAAACAATCACAAATATTTCTGGTTCCTTTGATACCCCAAAGAAATGTAAGGTTGTTCTTGTAATTACAACTCAAAGTAAACCAGGTAAGAATACTAATTTAAGACTTACTGTATCTAAGATTGATATTTATCAAGCTTAATATAAACAAAATTGTGGCATATCTATGCCACTTTTTTGTCTTTTTTAAATCAAATTTTTAAGCATATATCATAAAAAATAAATAAATTCATGTTAAAATTAATATGTTTAGAAAAGAGGTTTTTTATTTATGAAGGAATTACATCAAGGATTATTTGAAGGCGAACGTGTTTTATATAATGAACATGATTTAGATATATATGATTCAACTTTTCAAAATGGAGAATCTCCTTTAAAAGAAGGAAAAAATATAAAATTACATAATAGTTTTTTTAAATGGAAATATCCTTTATGGTATTGTAATGATGTATTTGTTGAAAATTCTGTATTGCTAGAAACAGCTCGTAGTGGTATTTGGTATACAAATAATATCAATATGATTAATACTATGATTGAAGCTCCTAAGCAATTTAGAAGATCATCTAATATTTCTTTAACTAATTGTCAAATTCCAAATGCTGAAGAAACTCTATGGAATTGTGAAAATATTAAATTAGATAATGTTACTAGCAAAGGTAATTATTTTGGAATGAATTCTAAAAATATTGAAATTACTAATTTTAAGCATAATGGTAATTATTTATTTGATGGTGCTAGTAATATTCATATTAAAAATGCAGTAATGATATCTAAGGATTCATTTTGGAATTGTGATAATGTTGTAATTGAAGATTCAACAATTATTGGTGAATATTTAGGTTGGAATTCTAAAAATTTAACATTTATCAATTGCACAATTGATAGTGAACAAGGTATGTGCTATATGGATAATATAAAAATGATTAATTGTAAGCTTTTAAATACTAATTTAAGCTTTGAGCTTTGTTCAAACATTGACGCTACAATTAATTCAAGCATAGATTCAGTTAAGAATCCTATTTCTGGTACTATCAACGCTTTTGAAATTAAAGAATTAATTTTAGATGAGGATATTATTGATCCAAAGAAGACAAAGATTACTACAGAGGTATAATAATGAAATATGATTTTGATACTATAGTAAATAGAAGACATACTGATTCATTAAAATGGGATGTTTTAGATAATGAATTACCTATGTGGGTTGCTGATATGGATTTTAGAGCTCCTGAACCAGTACTTAATAAATTACATAATATTGTAAATCTTGCTAATTTTGGTTATAAAGATATTCCAGATGCATATTTTGAGGCATTTGCTAATTTTTGGGCTAGAAGACATAATTATAGAATGAATAAAAATGATATGATTTTTTCTACTGGTGTTGTACCTGCAATCTCTAGTATTGTTAGAAAGATTACAACTCCAGGAGAAAAAGTTCTTGTTATGGAGCCTTGTTATAACATTTTCTTTAATTCAATTGTTAATAATGGTAGATTTATATTATCTAGTGATTTAGTTTATGAAAATAATAATTACCATATTGATTTTACTGACTTAGAAGCTAAAATGTCTGATCCTCAAGTATCTTTAATGATTTTGTGTAATCCTCAAAATCCAACAGGTAATGTTTGGACA
>JAEELC010000016.1 GCA_016288675.1 Acholeplasmatales bacterium
ATTTCAAATAAATTAGTATATAAATATAAATAATTATCATCGAATAAAATTTTTTCTTTATATTTATCTTCTAGCATATTTAAAACTGTTTTATTAAAATAATAATTAATATAATATGTATTCACTTTCCGTACCCCTTCAATAATTATATTTATTATACAATATATTTATAATTTTTTTAATTATTAATATTAATTTTTATTATTTTTCTTTCAAAATCATTATAATTTTATTATAATATGAAATGGTGATTTTATGTTATATTTAGAAAAATCTAAAATTGAAGAAATAGATAGCTTAATGTACAACAAAGCGCTAGATACTGATGTTGCAATGTATAATCTAATTTTTGATAATAGTGATACTACATTTGCAAAAACTTCATTATACCTTTATGTAAATGAAGATGGTGGATTTGGACATGGTTTAAATCCTGATAATATCAGTCCTATTTCAACTACATTTGAAACTTATGAAGCTTTAAAATTCTTACGTGAAGCTGGTATTAGAAGTATTAATGAAGATGAAACTACACAAGAGCTTATTGGTGGAGCTTTTAAGTTCTTAAGTAAGAAAATGAAATATTCTGTTCGTGAACGTATTAATGATAAATATGCTTGCGCTTTATATTTAAAAGGTGATGATGATGACTCTTTAAGAGTTGGTATTATTGGTCAAACTTTATATTTCTTACCAAAAGAAAATAAATATTATAAAAGAGCTCTTGAAGATTTAAATAAAATCTATGATAGCTTACTTGCTAATAATAGTACTGATTATTTTTATCTTGAACAATTAAAGGGATTAATTTTCTCTCTTATAATTAAAGATGAACTTAAAGATAAACAAGATAGCTTACTTGCTAAATTTAATGTTTTATTACATAAATATTTAGAACAATCTGATATTGAAAGAGATTGCTTTGAAATTTTATATTTATTAGAAGATTTTGATTTAACTGAAGATGAACAAAATTATTTTGATAAAGCATTAGATGCTCTTGTTAATATACGTGCTCACCACGGTATGTGGGAGAATAATCATAAATGGGGCAATGAAGACATGTACCCTGAAGCTATGTCAGCGGAACTTAAGTGGTTAGGAAGACAAACTAGATATGCTATTCATTATCTTGTTAAATATAATAGAATAAAATAAGGAGATTATATTATGAAAAAACCAGTTGTATTAATTATTATGGATGGATTTGGTATTGATGCTCCTACAGCAGGAAATGCTGTAAGCTTAGCTAAGAGACCAAATATTGATGCTTTATGGGCTCATTACCCACACACAATCATTTCAGCATCAGGAAATGCTGTAGGATTACCTGAAACTCAAATGGGTAACTCAGAAGTTGGTCATATGAACCTTGGTGCAGGTCGTATTGTTTACCAATCATTAACTCGTATTAATAAATCTATTGAAGATCATGAATTCGAAAAGAATCCTTCATTCCTAAATGCTGTTAAACATGTTAAAGATAACAATTCTAAGCTTCATATCTTTGGTTTAGCTAGTGAAGGTGGAGTACACTCTCATGTTAAGCACATTAAGGCTATTGCTGATATGGCTGCAAAGAATGGCATCGAAAAGGTTTATTACCATGCATTCTTAGATGGTAGAGATGTACCACCAATGTCAGCTATGACATTCTTAAATAAGGTTCTTGAACAAAAGAATATTTCTATTGCTACTGTTGCGGGTAGATATTATGCAAGGGATAGAGATAAAAACTGGAGCAGAATTCAAAAGGCATATGATTGCATGACTCAAGCTAAGGGTGAAGTATTCGCTTCAGCTGAAGAAGGTATTAAGGCAAGCTATGCTAATAATGTAACTGATGAATTCATGGTTCCATTTATTGTTGATGCAGAAGGTCAAATTTCTGACAATGACGCAATCATCTTTGCTAACTTCCGTCCAGATAGAGCTATTCAAATTGCTACTGCATTCTCAAATCCAAGCGCTTGTAAGGATTTAGTTAAAAATCCAGATGATTATAAACTTGATGTTACAAAGGCTCCTAAGAACATTTTCTTTGTATCAATGATGAAGTATAGTGATTCTGTTAAGGGTGAAATTGCATTCCCAATTATTAAATTAACTAATTTATTTGGTGATTTAGTATCTAAGGCTGGTAAGACTCAATTACGTATTGCTGAAACTGAAAAGTATGCTCACGTTACATTTTTCTTTGATGGTGGAGAAGATAGAGAAATTCCAGGTGAAGATAGAATTCTTGTTAACTCACCAAAGGTTGCTACTTATGATTTACAACCAGAAATGTCAGCTTATGAAGTTACTGATAAGGTAATTCCAGCAATTAAGAGTGGTAAATATGATACTATTATTCTTAACTATGCTAATGCTGATATGGTTGGCCATACTGGTGTTATTGAAGCTGCAGTTAAGGCTGTAGAAGTAGTTGACGAATGTGTTGGTAAGGTTTGCGAAGCTATTAAGAGTGTTGGTGGGGTTGCATTAATCACTGCTGACCACGGTAACGCTGAAAAGATGCGTGATGAAGCTGGAAATCTTTATACAGCTCATACTACAAATGTAGTTCCTCTAATTGTTACTGATGATACAATTAAGCTTCGTTTAACTGGTATTTTATCTGACATTACTCCAACAATGCTTGAGTTAATGGACCTTGAAAAACCAGAAGAAATGACTTCAAAATCTTTAATTTTACATGATTAATCAAAAAAGTCCTAGTTTTCTAGGACTTTTTTAGTATTTCTTTTTAAAAAATTAAAAAAATATGATAAAATCTATACATTGAAAGAAGTGATTGTATGAGAGACGTATTCTCAACTAATTTAATAAGTAAACAAGAATTGCCTA
>JAEELC010000134.1 GCA_016288675.1 Acholeplasmatales bacterium
AGTAGCCATGTTGCAGCATAGTGAGTATCAGTAACCTTGAAATATGGTGGTTCATATTTGTAGTCAATTTCCATAGCATAACGAGATCTATCTGCAAATGCATCACCCTTAGGAGGGTAAACAAGGTTTGGTGGAGTTCCTGGAATAGCTTCAAGCTTTTCTTTAGAATCTACATCTGGAATAGAAGATAATAATGACCAAGTATATGGGTGTTTTGGATCATAGAAGATTTCATCAACATTACCATATTCAACAATTTTACCAGCATACATAACAGCAACTCTGTCAGCCATGTTTGCAACAACACCAAGGTCATGTGTAATAAATATAACTGATAGATTACGTTCTTTCTTTAATTTGTTAATTAATTCAAGAATTTGAGCTTGAATTGTAACGTCAAGAGCAGTTGTAGGTTCATCACAAATAAGAATATCTGGATTTGCAGTTAATGCAATAGCAATAACAATACGTTGTCTCATACCACCAGAGAATTCAAATGGATATTGTCTATATCTCTTTTCAGGATATGGAATACCTACTTCTTTCATGATGTTAATAGCACGGCGCTTTGCTTCTGCCTTTGTAATCTTTAAAGAATCGATACGCTTAATCTTAGCAGCTTTTACGCTTTCTTTATATTGTGAATTAATTTCTTTAGCTTCTTTTTTGAATTCTTCACTCTTAGTATCGTATCCGGATCCATTTAATTTAGCTAAAGAATTATTCTTAGCTTCAACAGCAGCTGCAATTTCTTTGTCATATAAAGCTTTTACGTTTGCTTTATATTCAGCAACTGTAATTGTAGCTTTAGCCTTAGATTCCTTTAATGCTTCTTTAGCAGAAGGAAGCTTTGGATTAATTTCAGCCTTAACAGCTTCAATTTCTTCACGAGCTTTAGCTTTTAATTCAGCAATTTTAACAGCATTTGCAGCTTTAACTTCTTTGCTAATCTTAACACTAGCTTGTTCTTTTAATGGAGCTATTTCAGCTTCATATTCAGCATTTTCTTCTTCTAATGCTTTATCTTTTACAGCTTGAGCTTTTGAAACTGATTCTTGATATAAAGCATCTGCCTTAGCAACTGCTTCATCAAATCTAGCTTTAGCTTCTGCTTTTAAAGCATCAGTAACATTTTCAAATTTAGCAAGTTCTTGATTCATAATTTGCTTAGCTTCAAGAACGCTATCTCTCTTAACATCTTTAGCATCAATAACAGCTAAAGCGTAAGTATCTTTAATACGATAAATTTTACCTTCGTGACGTTCGTTTAATTTAGAAATTTGAGATAAAACTTTGTCCTTATCACCATGCTTAAGTTCAGCAATTTCTTTATTTAAACGACTATTAATTTTTGCAATTCTAACACGACGAGTAGTTAATAAGTTACGATATGCAATATATTCTTTTTCAATTGACTTGTTATATAATTGCTTAATCTTATTACCATTTAATAATGTAGCTTCAGTAATTTGCTTACCGATACGCATAATTGGATTTAAGCTTGATAGAGGATCTTGGAAAATCATACCAATCTTATGTCCACGAATATTTACATATTCTTCTTCAGAGATTTCTAGTAAGTTTTCTCCTTCATACATAATTTGACCATCTTCAACAATCGCGTTGTTAGCAAGGATACCCATGATTGCTTTTGATGATACAGACTTACCTGAACCAGATTCACCTACGATACATAATGTTTCACCCTTATGAAGATCAAATGAAACTCCACGTACAGCTTTAACAATACCGTGATCAGTTTTGAAGGAAACTCTTAAATTATTAACTTCTAGAACTTTTTCAGTTGTGTTTGCCATACTATTCACTACCTTTCAAGCTTGGGTTAAATGCATCACGTAAACCATTACCAAATAAGTTGAATGAAATCATTAATAAGGAAATGATAAATGATGGGAATAAAATTAATTGAGGATGTGTTTCTAGATAAACTTGGTTATCAGCTAAAACAACACCAAATGAACCTGGGAAACCAAGACCTAGATATGCAAGTGTAGATTCGCTTAAAATTACACCTGGAATCATTAATACAGCACCAGTAATAATTGTACCAATTGCATTAGGTAATACATGCTTAAAGATTAAACGTGCATCAGAAGCACCAAGAGTACGAGATGCAAGGACATATTCTCTGCTCTTGAAACGATAGAATTGTGTACGAGTACGAGACGCAGTACCAATCCAGCCTGTTAATAATAAACCTACTGCAAATACGAAGAATGTTTTACCGTATTTAGTCATTAATAAAGTTAGTATAACAATCAATGGTAAGTATCCAAGGATATCTGTAATACGTTCCATGAATAAGTCTACATTACCACCAAAGTAACCTTCGATAGAACCATAGATAATACCAATTGTAAAATTAATAGCACTAACAATAAAAGCAATAATTAAGCTTGTACGTAATGTTATAAATGCATATCTAAATAAGTCTCTACCTTGGTTATCAGTACCAGCAATAAACTTAGGCATTGTTGAATAACCATAATATTTATACATAGTAACTTCTGCTTCAAATGAAGTAATACCAGAATCTACTACCTCTTTTTCAATTGAAACAATTGGGCAATTCTTTGCGTCAATAACTTCAAAGCTTGATGGCTTACCAAATGTATATTTACACCAACCATTCTTAATATATTGTTGAATATCAGCCTTTGTTAAAGTATATTTTTGAGTACCAAACTTAGCTTCATATTCATCATATATAAAGTCAACCTTCTTACAATCTGCTTGATAAACATTTTTTGAACCAGCAAATGAGTTATAATTTTTACCGTTTGCTTGAGCACTAGCTCCATAAGTAACTGATTTTTCACCAGTTTCTGATACAGGAACAATTGTATATTTAGCTAAAGATTCATTTAATGTAGCATCAGAGCTTGTTAATGATAATGAATCAATTGCAATATATTGTAACTTATTTAAAGCTGGTTGAATTTCAAATTTAATTACAATCTTAGAATTTGAATCAACAGGATAACCAAGAGCTTTGATTGTGTTAGTTACATTAATAGAACCAGACTTGTCTTTAGAAACTTCTTTCAAATCAATACTAGTAGTTACAAGCTTATATTGTCCTAAAGCTGCATCTGTAACTTGAGCATATGTATAAGAAGCAATAATCTTATATTGTCCTTCTAGATAATTAGCATATGTCGAACTAGCATCTAATTGTTTCTTATATAGTTCATAATTTAATATAACATCTTTATCATCTAAAGCAAATTGGCTTGTAGATAATGTAGCTGCATAAGTTGTTCTATTTTTGTCATTTAATTCAGCTGGTGCAGCATTAGTAGTTAAAACAAATGTACCACCTTTTAAAGTTGTATTTAAAATATCAGTCTTATAATTGTTTTCAGACTTGATAGTTACATATTTTGAATCAAAACCATCAATTGAATTTGTATTTAAATCAAATTCTATATTTGTATATTTAACTTTACCACTCCAGAAATTTCCTTTAGAAAATAGACGTGGAGCCATTAAAGTTTGATATGGACTTGTTGAAACTGGGTTTTTATCAATAATAGGAACAAAAATTGCCATTAAGATTAAAATACCAATGATAATTGCACCAACAACTGATGAATGGTTCTTTGAGAAACGCTTCATAGCATCCTTAAAGAATGTTGTTGGTTTAGTATCAAAGCCTTTATCATGAATCTTAGATTCACCATTAACTAATTCAAAATCTTCTTTTGTAACTTCAATAATGTTGCCATAAGCATCTTTTAATTCATTATTATTCATTATTTCTTAGCCCCCATTCTGATTCTTGGGTCGATAAATCCATAAGATACGTCTAATAAAATACCACTTAATAGACCAATTACTACGTCAAAAGCCATAACTACGAATAAGATATTCCAGTCCTTACGGTTTAAAGCATTTACATATAATGTACCAATACCTGGAATACCATATAGACGTTCAACAATTAATGAACCACCAGTTAAATCGGCAATAAATTGTGCGATAATACCTGGAATAATAGGTACCATGGCATTGCGTAATGCATGACGACGAATTGCTTGACCACGTGTTAAACCTTTTGTACGTGCTAATAACAAATATTCACTAGACATTACTTCACAAAGTTCTGCACGTGTTGAACGAGCATAACCTGCGATAGAACCAAATGATAAAGCTAAAGTTGGAATAATCATACTTTGTATAGATTTTGCAACTGTACCTTCATCCCATTGGGAAGGTAAAATACGATTGTTATAGCATAATAAAGACATTAATAAAGTAACCATAATAAAGCTTGGTACAGAAATAAAGATCATTACTGCTGTTGAAATGATGCTGTCTGTAGCTTTATTCTTCTTTAATGCAGCCCAAATACCAAGTGCAATTCCAAGAGGAACAGCAATTACAGTTGAAATAATATTAATACGAATAGAATAAGGTAATCTTTGTTTGATAATAGTTGTAGCTTTTACACCTAATTCGATTTGTTGAGATGTACCCCAGTCCCACTTAGTAATAATGTTTCCAATCCAACGGAAATATTGCTTCATGATAGGTGCTGTGTAGAAATAAGTAACACGACCATTTATAGTTACTTGGTCAACAAGTTCGCGGCCTTTTTGCGCCTTTGGGAATTTTTCCATATATCCCCTTGCCACTTCTGTTAACCAATATGAATTTCTGGCAGTATCGTTACCAACTGGTGTATCCACAGGTAAAGTCTTATTTAAGATAAAGACTAATGTAAGGATAATAAAACCAGTGATAAATGCTAAGCCAAGTCTTTTTAGAACATATTTGCCCATATAATCACTCCTTGCGTTTTATCTATTTTACCCAAAAATATCAAATAAATCAACAATTTTGAAAAATTATTTAAAATTCAAAAATAACAAATAAAACAAAATTAAATTCGTAAATAAAGAAAAATATAGAATTAGCAACAGATGCTAATTCTATACTTTTTAGTTTTCAATATAGATTAGTTATTTTTTGGTGAGAAAGTGATAGTATTACCTACTTCTGACTTACCAGATTCAGCAACAATCCATTCACCGTTTACTTTCTTTTCAACATTGAATGTTAATGCGAATACAACTTGATCAGCACTAGATTCTACTTCTTCAGGAAGAACGAATGTGATTTGACCTGCATTATATTCTAGATGTGCTTCATCAGCAGTTAATTCATGTTCTGCACCTTCAGCATCATACCATACAATGCTTAGATCATCTGTAGTGAAATTAGCTCTGTAATCATCACCAGTAAACTTAGCATACTTAACAACTACTTGACGAGTACCGTCTTCATTGTGATGGCTCTTTGAAACTTTAGTATCAACATAGTTAACACGCTTACCATTTAATACAAGAGCTGAAGAGTCAGCAGCTTGCCATAATGCGTCGAATGACCAAGTTTGACCATCATAATACATTGTTGAGTCAACAGTGTTAGTATCTGTACCCCAGTTTAGAGTGAAACCAGATGAGTTATCGCTCTTTAATACTTCTAAGAAGTTAAGTGGGTCTAATGCATTACCAGAAATTGAACCGAATGCTAAGTCAAATTGACCAACCATCATCTTCTTATAGTAAACATCTGACCAAATAGTCATTGCTACATTTTCAACATTTAAAGTTAGACCATACTTAGTATTAGCTTCTGAAGTGTTGAATGCAGATTCAAACATTTGCTTTAATGTAGCACCTTGTGTAGTCTTTTGAGATTCACTTTGCCATGCAACTTCGATAGTTACAGTGTCACCTGAATTATATAAACCAGCACTTGTTAATTCTTCTGCAGCTTCAGAGAATAATTCTTGAGCCTTAGCTTTGTCGAAACCATAATTTTTAGCTGCTTGCTCTGTTGGATAAATAGCCTTAGCTGCATTCTTATGAGTTTCAGTTTCATTATAAATAATACCTTCTTCAGGGTTAGATAAGTATGAATCACCGAAATATTCAGCAGATGCACCTCTACCATATGTATCAGCAAATGTCTTACGATCTAGAGCTAAGCTTAATGCTTGAACAAACTTGTTGTTTTGCATTGCTGGCTTTAATTCCCAATAATTTTCTTTTGCAGTTTTAGTGATTGTACCATTTTCACCGAATAATGCTTCCCAAGTTTCAGCATCGCAAGTGTTATAGTTGATCTTATAAGTTGTGCTTGTACCTGATTGATGAGCATCAGATTTAGACTTGTCTGTATCAAGCTTTTCAGATGGAATACCAACTACGTCAAGCTTATTAGCTTCGTATTCCTTATAAGCAGCAAGAGTATCAGACTTTGCAGCTTCAAGAATTGCATACTTAATACCTTCAATATGATATGGAGCATAATCAACAACACGGCTATTTCTCTTGAATGTTAATTCAGTATTTGACCATGTTTCAACTGTATAAGGACCAGTTGATAAATATGTGTCAACAGGAGTTAAACCATCATCTGTAGAGTTACCCCAATTCTTCATACCAATCTTTTCAAGGAATGATTGTGGGATTGGCGCATACATATTACTATTTAAGTTATACATAGCATAGAATTTAGTCTTTGATACAGTGAATGAGAAATGTAAATATCCTTCATCATCAAAGTAAATATACTTACCTAATGTCTTATCCCATGCGCTCTTCATCTTTTCAAATGTGTCAGCATCCTTAGTTAAGTTGTAATATTCTTGACCACCCTTTAAAGCACTTGATGAACCAAATGTTTCAGTTGAACGAGCGAAACCAAGATATTGGCTGAAATATAGCATATAAGGAACTAAATAGTCTTCCTTAGCTACCTTTCTACCATTAAAGTCCTTAATACCATCTTTTGTAGATAGTGTTGAATAAGTAACTTCATCTGTCTTAACCTTAATCTTCCAATCAGTTGACTTACCATCAGCGTCTAATTCTTTTGCTGGGGCTAATAATGCGTTATGTTCAGTTTCAGTAAGACCTGTCTTATTATTCTTATAAGAAGCGTCAAACTTAACAGCTAAGTCTGTATCCCATGCATAACCATAGCTACCGTCATCTTTTTGAACAAGCTTATCGCCAAAATATGAACCAGCAACATGGCTTAATAAATCAGATGTTACAGATTCTTTTGAATTCATGTAGTTTAATGTAGATGGTTTATCTTGTTCATATGAATGGTAATAGTTAACAAATTTAGGATTTGATTCTCCAGCTAGAGGAGCAGTAATACTACCTTCTGTTAAAATACCATAACCATATCCGTTAACATAATGCCAGTTAGTTGGTGAAGTGATACGTGAATTGTATCTAGCCCAGCTACCATCACCATATAATGTTAATCCAGTTAGATTGTTTTCAATAGCATACTTTTCAAGTAAACCAAGAATCTTTTCACGTTCTGTATAGCTAGCTGATGAATAAGACTTTCTATCACCCTTAGCAGATACAGTAACGTTCTTGTCTACTTCTAACCAATCAACTTGTTCTTGAGTCTTCTTACATGATGCAACTGAAATTGCTCCTAGTGTTACAAGAGAAAGAAGACCAACATTTTTGACAATTTTCTTCATATCTAATATTTCCTCCTTCATTTACCCCTTTGTCTTTAAGGAATAAATCATGATATAGAATTTTCTTTTTTAAATATCAATAAAATATAATTTCATTTTTTAATCTTTTTTAGATTTTTATATGATTTTATCTATATCTTTGTTTCTATTATACACTATTGAAACATTTTTACAATAATAAAATAAAATAATTATTTATGAAAACGGTTGCAAAGCGATTTTTATATTTACAAAAGAGTACAATTTTAGAATTTTTCGCAATATTTTATCAATTCTCGAATTTTATTTCGATTTGTAGTTATTTTTAAAATATTATTTGTCGCTTTTTGGCAGTGTTTTTTGACAAAACATAAGAAAAGCCGCCTAAGACAAGCTTAAGCGGCAATAAAACTAACAATTTCTTCTTCAATTTCTGAATTTAATTCAATATTTAATGTGTTTACATATATTATATATAGGATAAGCGCTGCTAGTAAGAAAGTAAATCCAACAACTACATAAGTTGTCCATCCATACTTACCTTTTTCACGTGCAGGTTCTTTTGCTGTAAGATAGTCATAGTAATGGCTATATTTTTGTTTACCCTTAAATGAATAAAATATTTTATTAAATCCGTAAGATAGTGAATCAAAAACACCTTGATTATTTGTAAAAGATAATCCGCCAATGCATAAGAAAATAGCCCCAACTGAAAAAGTAGCTTCCTCAAAATTATATAATCCATCAAATTTATGCAATGCCAATATAATTAACCATAAAACTAATGCTACACCAAATGCAATAAGATATCTCTTTTTATTTCTTAAAAACATCTTATGAAATTTAGATTCTTCTTTTTGTGGAGCTTTTACATAATTAGGCATTCCAAGATGTGGATCTTTATTTTTATTTTCGTTTGATTCTTCATCAATTAGTTTGTTTTCATCATCTAACATATTTATCACCTTTTTAAATTGATTATATCATTTTTATATTAAATGTAAATTATTTGACTAGATTTAAAAATATTTTATAATAAAAGTATCTCTAGGATTTAGGATAGTAATTATATATATTAAGATAGAGACTGAAGAATGGTGGAAGCTTCAGATAATATATATAATGAAGGCACCTAATGAGTTCTTTTAGCAAAAGACGTTTGTTCGCGTTAAGAACATTTCTTACAATAGGTGGAATAACGCTTTTGCGTCCTTTTGGTAAGGACGCAATTTTTTTTGGAGGAAATAATCATGGCAAAAAGAATTGGATATTTTAAATCAGTAAAGTTAAGAGACCCTGCTGCTAGAAATAATCTACAAATATTATTAACATATCCAGGAGTACACGCTCTTATTAATTATAGAATTGCACATTTCTTTTGGAAAATTAAGTTCAAATTATTAGCTGAACTAATCACATATCATACAAGAAAGAAATATTCTATAGAAATACATCCAGGTGCTACAATCGGAAAAAATTTATTTATAGATCACGGTACAGGTGTTGTAATTGGTGAAACTAGTGTAATTGGTGACAATGTAACAATGTATCACGGTGTTACACTTGGTGGACGTGGTTTATCACATGGTAAACGTCACCCAACAATTGGCGATAATGTAGTAATTGGTGCTCATGCACAAATTTTAGGAAATATCACAATACATTCAAATGCTATGATTGGTTCTAACGCTACAGTTTTAGATGATGTTTCAGAAGGAGAAACAATTATTGGATATAAAGGAAAAGTATCTCCTAAAAATGTCCATGACTTTGTAATTTAACAATTATATAATATAGAAAAGAAAAACCTAGAAAATTCAAAATTTCTAGGTTATTTTTTTTATTTAACTTGTAATAAAGCGTAAAGCTTCTTACCACGACGAACTACAACAAATTCGTTACCAATAGCGTCGCTTGATTTAATAGTATATGCTAGGTCAGTAACCTTATCACCATTAATTGTTACAGCTCCATTAGTAATAAATTCACGAGATTCTCTCTTTGATTTTGCAAGACCAGCAGAAATTAATGCGTCTACTAATAATGTGTTTCCAGCAACTTCATTTAATGGAAGATCATTAAATCCCATCTTAATTTCTTCTGCTGTTAAGCTCTTAATATCACCAGCAAATAAAGCCTTAGAAATCTTTAAAGCTTGTTGATAAGCTTCTTCACCATGTAAGAATTTAATAACTTCGTGAGCTAATGTTTGTTGAGCAATTCTCTTTTCTGGGCAAGCTTTTTGTTCTTCTTCAATCTTCTCAATTTCTTCACGAGATAAGAATGTTAAGAACTTTAAGTAATCAATAACTTTTTCGTCTTCTGAATTGATAAAGAATTGATACATTTCATATGGACTAGTCTTTGTCTTATCTAGCCAAATTGCCTTACCATTTGTTTTACCAAATTTAGTACCGTCTGACTTAGTTAATAATGGCATTGTGAAACCATATAATTCAGTACCATTCTTACGACGAGCAAGTTCAATACCAGAAGTAATATTACCCCATTGGTCTTGACCAGCTACTTCAAGTGTTACACCATGAGTTTCATTTAAATGAACAAAGTCTAATGCTTGAAGAATCATGTAAGAGAATTCGGTAAATGAAATACCATCATCAAGTCTTCTCTTAATGATATCCTTATTTAACATATAAGTAACATTAAAATATTTACCATAATCTCTTAAGAAATCAATTGTATTAATGTTCTTAATCCAGTCATAGTTATTAACTACTTCAAAACCAAAAATATCTTGAGCTTGCTTCTTTAAACATTCAAAGTTATGAGCAACTTCTTCATAAGTAATCATTGGACGTTCTGAATTTGGTTTTGGATCTCCAATCAAACCAGTAGCTCCACCAACTAATAAAATTGGATGATGTCCTGCATCTGCAAGTCTCTTTGAAATTAAGAAGCTTGAGAAATGACCAATGTGAAGTGAATCACCTGTTGGGTCAGTTCCAATATAGAAAGTCATTCCACCTGCATTTAACTTATCTCTTAAGCTTGGATCTGATACATCTTTAATTAATCCACGCCATTCTAATTCTTCATAAATACCCATAATGTTTGTCTCCTTTACAAATAAAAAAAGACGTCCTAATCTAAGGACGTCTAATACGCGGTACCACCTTAGTTCTAGATATTAATCTAGCACTTATATCTAATTTCGTTTAGATTTACGAGAAATCTCATAAATTGTATTTCATTAATTATTCTTGTGTTCTTTTCAGCACCCAGAACATCTCTAATTACTAAATAATTAATTACTGTTATTTAATCAACGATTTCTTTATTTAACAAATTAATTTTACTATATTTTTTCCTTTTGTCAACTACATAGATTCTCTCTTAATAATCTTATGTGGTAAAACAATCTTAATAGTATCTACAGCTTCACCCTTCATAAGCTTAGTTAAAAGTCTCATAGCAACAGCACCAATATCATATACTGGAGTATCAATACAAGTAAGCTTTGGACGAGCAAGCATTGCATATTTAGTATTTTGATAACCAATTACTGCAACATCTTCAGGAACCTTCTTACCTTTATTAATCATTACATTCATAAATGATACAGCAATTGAGTCACGAACAGCAATTGCACCATCAACAGGATGGCTACCAAAATATTCTTCAAAGTGTGGTGTGTTAATAGATAAATCACCACTTGTTCTAAATACCTTAGATTCAAGTCCTGCTTCTTTCATAGCTTCTTCATATCCTGCTTCTTTTTGAGAATTTACAGAATAACGAGTAACTGTTGAAAGTAAGAATAAAGCCTTTCTACCTTGAGCAATAAGCTCTTTAGTTGTATCATAGCTAGCTTTCTTATAATCAATAGCTACTGATGCTAATTCAGGATCATCAGAAATTACATTAGTTAAAACAAGAGGAATATTTGCATTACTAGCTTGTTCCTTAACAATATTTAATTGTTTTGAATCTAATTCATCGTTTAAGAATAAGATACCATCAACTTGTTCAGCAACCACTTCACGAATTGAATCTAGTACATCACGATCTCCTGACATTGAGAAGATTTTAATTGAATAGCTATACTTCTTAGCAATATCAATAATACCACCTAGTAAGCTAGATGTTGAAGCACGTGTAACGTCACTTAACATAATACCAACTGTAGTTGTCTTATGGCTTGCAAGACCACGAGCAATGGCATTAGGTCTATATCCTAATTCCTTAATAACTTTTAAAACTTTTGCACGTGTTGCTTCATTAACTTTCTCTGGATTATTTAAAACACGGGAAACAGTGGCAAGTGAAACCTCTGCTTTACCAGCTACGTCATAGATTGTTGCATTAGACATAAAAATACACCTCGTTTTCTTAAATTATATCATTTATGAAAATCGTTTTCAATAGATTTGTTGAAAACGCTTTTACATATTTTTCACATTTTTTCATAACTTTTAAAAAATATAATTTTACAAAATTAAAAAGTCTCACATAGGAGACTAATTAAATTTTATCGAATTGTATGAATCTTCATAGTATCAGTGATACCACATCCAATATATGAGCCACCTAAGATAACAATCTTGTCACCTTTCTTAACTAAACCAGTTTCTTCACACTTCTTTGCTGCATATAAGAATAATTCATCTGTTGAATTTTGTTCAACAGCCTTAACTGGAGTAACACCCCATACAAGACCTAATTGATGATATGCTTTAGGATCAACTGTTACTGCAACAATTGGGCAATCAGGACGATAAGCTGCAATTGTACGTGCAGTAATACCATGCATTGTTACGCATACAATAGCTTTCGCATCAAGCTGGAAGCTTGCCGCAACGGCACTATTACATATTGTTGATAAAATACCTTGTCCAAGATTTAAATTATTTCTTAAAAAACGCTCTTGGTAATTAATATCATCTTCAGTTGCAAGGGCAATATCGCTCATTGCACGAACAGCTTCAACTGGGTATTTACCAGCTGCAGATTCTCCAGACAACATAATTGCACTTGTTCTATCATAAATAGCATTAGCAACATCACTTACTTCAGCACGAGTTGGACGTGGATTATGTTGCATTGAATCAAGCATTTGTGTAGCAGTTACAACAATTTTACCTGATCTATAGCATTTTGAAATCATATCCTTTTGAATAGCTGGTAAATATCTAAATGCTACTTCAACACCCATATCTCCACGAGCTACCATTACACCATCAGCAGTTTCAATAATATCATTCATATTTTGAATACCTTCAGTATTTTCAATCTTACAAATGATTTTAATATCTTTACCACCATTTTCATCAAGAAGTTTTCTCATATCAAGAACATCTTGCTTTCGGCGAGTAAATGATGCAGCAACATAATCAACACCTTGTTCACATCCAAAGATTAAATCAGCTTTATCTGTTTCACTAATAAATGGTTGATCAATAATTACGTTTGGAACATTAATAGATTTATGGTTTTTAATTATGGCTGTATTTAAAACCTTACAAATAACATTTGTTCCATCAATGCCATCAACTTCCATTTCAATAGAACCATCATCTACTAAAATGTGATTTCCTTTCTTAACATATTTTGCTAGGTCAGGATATGTTAAACCAACATGACTAGAATCTCCAAGAGTACCATCATCTTGAGTAAATGTGAATAATTGACCTTCTTTTAATTCTACACTTCCATCTTTAAAGTCACGAACACGAATTTCAGGACCTTTAGTATCAAGCATAATAGGTAATGAAATACCTAAACGTTCTCTTAAATCCTTAATGCGTTTGATACGTACTGCATGCTCTTCATGTGTACCATGGCTAAAATTAAGTCTACAGCAGTTAAGACCATTCTTTACCATCTTTTCAAGCATTTCGTCACTGTCAATTGCAGGACCTAATGTGCAAATAATCTTTGTTTTTCTCATATTTTAAACCCCTAACATATTTAATGTTTCTTTCCGTTTGTATTATAACATTTATTATTAATTAATATAAGAACGATTTTATAAGTTTTGTACATCTTTGAAATGAATATATTTTGATTCTTGAATATTAACTAATTGACTAATATAGTCAGTATTATTAATAAATTCAACATCATCTAGTTCAACAGAATAAGCATTATTAATAGTTAATGCGTAAAAGCTTTGGTCAATAATACCATTTTCTCCTAGGCTTGATGGGCGTAAATCTAAATATTTATGTGGATACATAGTCTTCTTATTCATAGTAAGAGAAACATGTTGTATTTTAATATTTCTAATATTTTGATTTGTTCCATAAATCAAAATACCATTCTCACTATTAATATTTATATTTTCAAAAGAAATATTTGAAATTGAACCAATTTCATCTTTTCTTGGAATTGCAGTAATTGCAATACCTTCATCGCTACCCCACCAATGAACCTTAGAAAATAAACGTAAATTCATATTTATATTTCTAAATGTAGCATTTCTAATTTGTCCTTTATCCCTAAGCATTAGGCTAATACCACGATTTGAATCAATAATATTAATATTCTCAAATAGAATATCATTAAAATCGCCACATGTTTCAGTACCAATCTTAATAGCCGCACTTGTTGAAATAAATGCGCAATTAGATACATGAATATGTTCACAAGCACCATATTTTTCAGTAGCTGAAGTAGCCTTTAATACAACACAATCATCAGCACAAGTAATTTTTGTATTTCTAATAACTACATCTTTACTTCTATCAGGATCAATACCATCACAATTTGTTAATTTTAAATTATTTAAAATAGTGACATTATCAACTAATACCTTTCTACATCCTACTAAATGTACAGTCCAAAAAGCACTTCTTGTTAATGTTATAGATTCAAGCAATACATTCTTACAATTTTCAAAGAAAATTAAAGGAATGCGTGGATAAAAAGATCCTTCAATATGCCACTTTGTTACATTACCATAAAAAATTTCTTCATTGCCATCTATCTTACCTTTTCCAGCAATAGAAATATTCATAGTATCCTTAGCATAAATAAAGAATTTTGAAGGTAATCCATTATAATCACAATTTTCCCAAGTAGGGCGCTTTATAGAATCATCACGAGAATCGTTATGATTTATAAAAGCTTTTAGATCAGGATAAAGCTTTAAACAAGCTCCCTCTTCTAAATATAACGTTACATTATCAAGTAAATATATAGTAGTTGCTAAATATTCACCTTCTGGAATAATAACTTTTCCACCGCCAGAATCACTAACATTTTTAATTGCATTATTAATTAATCTAGCATAATCATTACTATTATAATTTTTAAGTAAATCTTTAATATTAATATCCATAATACCACCAAATCCATTATATCAAAAAAGACGCTTAAAAAATAAGCGTCTTACTCACAATCACAAGTAACTTTATTACAAGCATATTCACAATGGTCATCACAGCAGCACTTATCTTTTCTTTGAATAGATAATTTAGAGTCTTTTTCAACAATCTCCCAATTCTTTGTAGCCTCTTTAGCACCATTTTTAAAAATTATATTAACTCCATCAACGTTAGTAATTTCTTCTTTAGTTGTATCATCAACTAAAGACATAGAAATTTCTTTACTATCTTTTTGATAAGTTAATACTATTGCATATTTACAATTTTCTTTTAAGCAGGCATTTAAAATGCTTGCAGCATTTTTACATATTTTCATATCTCACCTATATAACATAGGTATTGTATCACAATTATTTAATTTGTGGATAAATTATGCTCAGCATCTATCTTATTGCATATTAAAACAATTCTAATTATAGAGACAGTAATACTTATCGCATTAAATATTGATATAGGATAAAGCTTAATACAAATACCATATATAAACCATAAAATTCCATTTATAACAATACCTGTCTTAATAAATAGTTCAGCTTTACTAGTTTTATAATAAGCAATTAAAATAAATGTAGTATATAATACTGTTGCACAAATAGGTAAATAACCATACCAAATATTATTATTTAATTTAATATTTAAAATAATACCTATAACTACACCAATAATTACTAGAATTATACTAATAACTAGCTTAGTAATCTTCTTATCTTCTTTAATAAACAATAATATAATATTTCTAATTAAAGAAACACTTTCTTGAACCATTCCTGCAAATGCAGATTGAATTATTTCAGCAATAATAGCTAATATATGATTAGCGGATTGAAATAATAAAATAACATTCTTCTTTTTAAAAATTGTTGAAGATGTCATTAATATATTTCCTATAAATGATAATATATTTGCAAATAATAACATAATATAACCTTTCTTTTAAAGAATAACATATATTATATCTTATATTATTAATTTATGTAATCATTTTTTGCTAAAGAAAATGATATTTAACTATTTACATGTATTGATAAATGATCTACTTGCTCAGGGCTATTTAGTTTGATTGTTTAGAAGGATTGCTTATTGTTCTATTAATTAAACCTTTTTTCATAAATATTATTGCATCAAATCTTTCATACAAATCTTTTTTATATGCTATGATTACATTAGAATTTTATTTAGGGATGATGAAAATGAATATAGGACAAAACATAAAGAAATTTAGACTTGCAAAAGGATTAACACAGGAGGAACTTGCAAAAGAATTAAAAATAGAATTAAAAACTCTTAGAAATTATGAACAAGGTGTTAGAAATCCTAAATATGAGATTTTAGAAATTATAAAGACCTATTTTAATTGTAGCTATGATGATTTATTAAAATAACAAAAAAAGGCTGATATATTACAATTGGTATATCAGCCTTAAAAATAAAAAACTCTTTTAAAAGAGTTTGTGGTTTCTAATTATTTGGAGCAGGTGATGAGAATCGAACTCACGTCAACAGCTTGGAAGGCTGAGGTTCTACCATTAAACTACACCTGCATATAAAAAAGATGGTCGGAAAGACAGGATTTGAACCTGCGACCTCCTGGTCCCAAACCAGGCGCTCTACCAAGCTAAGCTACTTTCCGATATGACGAACATATTAATGCTTGTCAATGATTTATAAGATAATTTTCTAAAATGGCGCGACATAGAGGATTTGAACCCCTAGCCTTTTGGTTCGTAGCCAAACGATCTATCCAGTTGATCTAATGTCGCATTTACTAATGGCGGTTCGGACGGGAATCGAACCCGTGATCTTCTGCGTGACAGGCAAACATGTTAACCGCTACACCACCGAACCACTTATCAGCGCTCATTTATAATAACACAATCTAAGCACGATTGCAATACTTTTTTATTATTTTTTCGTATTTTTTTTAATATTTTTTAAATTATCATATTTATAAGAAAATTACTTTTAAAAATATAGAAAAAGCCCTTATTTATAGGCTTTTTCTATTAAATATAAATCTGCAAGTGCAATTGCAAGTGCACTTTCAACTACAACTTTTGCACGTAATGCAATACAAGAATCATGTCTTCCAATAATTTCTAATGTAGATATTTCATTTTTCTTAAAATCAAAAGTTTCTTGTGGATGTGAAATTGATGGTGTTGGCTTAATAAAGACATTACAAATAATATCATTACCATTTGTAATACCACCATTAATTCCACCATTATTATTAGTTCTAGTAGTTCCTTCTTCATCAATGATTAAATCATTATATTCTGAACCATATAATTTTTCTCCACTAAATCCTACGCCAAAGGAAACACCTTTGACAGCAGGAATACTAAACATAATATGTGAAACACATGATTCTACAGAATTAAAATAAGGCTCTCCTAATCCTTTTTCCACATTATGAGCAGTAACGCGTATAGTTCCACCTACAGAATCTCTATTTTCCATAGCTTTATAAACTTCTTCTTCAAATTCATTTTTATTAGTATTACCATGAATTGATACTAATTCACTTGTAATATTAATATTTTTTAAAATCTTTTTTGCAACAACACCAGCAACAACAAATCCAAGAGTAAGTCTACCACTAAAAGGGCCTCCTCCTCTATAGTCATTAAATCCTTTGTATTTAACGCTTGCTGTATAATCAGAATGACCTGGGCGAGGTTGAGTAACTAAATTTGAATAATCCTTGTCATTAACATTATTATTTTCAAAAGTTACTACAATTGCACTACCTGTAGTATATCCATTAAATACACCAGATATAATATGCGGATAATCACTTTCCTTACGAGGTGTAGTTCCTAAAGCCTTAGGCTTTCTTTTATCTAAATCATCTAAAAAATCTTCTTCAGAAAGCTTAATACCTGCAGGAACACCATCCATCATTACACCGATAGAATTTCCATGTGATTCACCAAATATAGAAACTTTAAATAATGTACCAAATGTATTCAAATTAAATCATCTCCTTAAACTTATCAAATATAGAGTTCATATCTAGTTTATAATCTTTATCAAACCAAATTTGTTCGCTTTTTTCACCTTGTGCCATTAGCATCCATAATCCATTAATAGGATTATCCACATAAGACAACAGCTTAGTAGTAAGCGGATTAAAAATAATATCTATGACATATTCACTTCTTTTAGCTAAATTTGAACTAATTGGTGAATTATCCACATTAGGATACATTCCGACAGGAGTAGTGTTAACTATTAAATATGGATTTTCCACATTTTCAAGTTCTTCATAGCCAATAATATCATTTTTAGGATTACGTGAAACCTTGATAACTTTAGCATTAAGATCTAAAAGAACATGTTCAACAGCCAAACTTGCGCCACCTGTACCTAGAATATAACAAGTCTTATTATTTACATTAATATTATTTCCTCTTAACGTATCTAAAAATCCAAAATACTCAGTATTAGTACCATGTACTAATCCATCCTTTAGATAAATGGTATTAACTGCACCTATTCTTTTTGCCTCATCATCTATCACATCAAGATACTTCATAATACTTTTCTTATAAGGAATAGTAACATTTAATCCATCAAGTTTTTTATTTCTTATTTTATCCACATATATAGGTAATTCTTCTTCATTAATTTCAAATTTAGTATAAGTACCTTGGATATTCTTTTCTTTCATTAAAAGATTATGTAGTTCTGGAGAATGAGAATGTGATAAATGTTCACCTAATAATCCTAGCTTCATATTATTTCTCCATTAATTTAGTTTGATAGTCTTTAGATACCTTAAGCATAGTCTTAAAGAATTCTAAATAATATTCTTCAAATTCTTTATCATTTAATAAAGCTATATTCTTATTTATAATAGCTTCCTCACGAGATAAATCAAGTACTGGTAAATTATTTTCTTTTTTATAGCTTGCAACCATTTCGGCTGCACGCATTCTCTTTTTAAATAATTCTATCATTTCTTTATCACATTCATTAATGATTAAACGAGCACTTTCAAGTTTATTCATAGATTTCTATATCTCCTTTTAATGCTTTAAAAACATCAAAGAAATTAGGAAAACTTTTAGATACAGCTCCCGCATTCTTTATTATTATATCTTCATTTGAAACAGTAGACATTATCGCAAAACTCATTACTAAGCGATGATCATTATGACTATCCAAAGTTGCACCATTTATATTGCTTATTCCTTGTATAGTAAGTGAATCTTTTGTTTCACTACAATTAACATTGCATTTTTTTAATTCAGTTAACACATCAGTAATTCTATCACATTCCTTAATGCGTAATCTTTCTGCATTAACTAAACTAGATTTTCCATTTATTTGTGTAAATAATACACTCAATATTGGCCCTAAATCAGGTGTTTGGCTCATATCTAATTCTACAGGTCTTAATTCTTTAGAAATTAATGTATAGCTTCCATTATCATATTTAAAATTGCATCCAGCTTTAATTAAGTCATTAACAATTTCTTTATCACCTTGAAGAGATTTATCAGTTAATCCACTAACCTTAATATCATTACCTAAAGCTTGTGCAACAAAAAAGAATGCAGCTTGTGAATAATCTCCTTCAACCTTATAATTAAACGGTTTATATGTTTGACTACCTGGTACAATGAACATATTATCTTTAAATATAATTTTGATACCAAATTTTTGTAATAAATCTAATGTTAAATTAATATAACCTATAGATTCTAACTTTTCTGTTAAAATAATTCTTGAATCTCCATTAAGCATAGGAAGAGCAAATAATAATCCTGTAATAAATTGGCTTGATGAATTATTAGTAATTATATAATCACCACTTTTTAATGAATTGTTCACAGTAAGTGGTAAATATGAATTATGGCTATAATTTATATTTAGTTTATCAAAGATATCAAAATAAACATCAAGTGGTCTTTTAACAAGTCTATTGTGTCCAACAAACGTAGCATTATCATTAAATACTAAAGCGATAGGAATTAAAAATCGCAATGTAGAGCCAGATTCATTAGCATCAATTGTATGCGTATTTTTAAATATAGGATTAGATCCTGTAATAGTTAATGTATCGCCATTTCTATCAATTATTGCGCCAAGGGATTCCATCGCACTAATTGTAGCTAAAATATCTTTTGAATATGATACATTGCTAATAACAGATGTACCTTGTGCTAATGACGCACAAATAATAGCTCTATGCGCAAGAGATTTAGATGGTGGTACAATTACTTCTCCACTTAGTTTATGAGGCCTAATTCTAACGTCCATTTATAATCTCCTTTATTTTATCTTCAGTAAGCGGATAAATTACAGAACTACCTAATTTATCAATTAAGATAAAATTAACAGTTCCTGCTAAATTCTTCTTATCGCCTAACGTTTTAAGCAGATATTTTTTATAATCAATTTCTTCAACAGGTAAATTATAGCTTTCTAAAATCGATTTTACTTGTGGATAAATATCTTTAGGAGTAATGCCTAAATCTTCTCCAAATCTTAATGCCATAAGCATACCAAGAGCTACAGCTTCACCATGTAGTAGATTCTTTTCAAGTTCTACAACATGACCAAATGTATGACCAAAATTTAAGCGCATTCTTTCCCCAGTATCAAATTCATCCTTAAGTACTGCATCTTGCTTTACAGAAAGGCTTTCGCTTATTATATCTTCATCTATACAAGGCTTACGTAAAAGCTTATTAAATAAGCTAGCATTACCAATAATACCGTGCTTAATTAATTCAGCCATTCCATTAGAAAATTGTCTATTTTCTAATGAATCAAGCACATATGGATCAATTAATACAAGACTAGGTTGTTTAAACGCACCAATTATATTTTTTCTTTCAGCAAAATCTATACCAGTTTTTCCACCAATAGAAGAATCCATTTGGGCAAGTAAAGATGTTGGTATTTGTACATATGGGCATCCTCTATAAATAGTAGATGCGACAAAACCTGTTAAATCGCCTATAACTCCACCACCAAGTGCAACTAGCATTTCATTTCTTCTCATATTTAAATCTAGTAATTTAGTTAACACATTAACATATTCATTAAAGCTTTTACTAGATTCTCCTTCAGGCACAATAACACTTTTTACTATATATTTAGCAGATAATATCTTTATTAATCTATCTAAATAAATATTAGCAACATGATTATCAGTTATAATATAAATATTCTTTTTATTATAAATTGATGAAATATAATCACAAGCTTTATCTAATATACCTGATTCAATATATACCTTATATGGATTATTCTTTAAATTCATATCTATAATTTTCATTATTTTTCCATCTTCTCTCTTTTTTCTTTAGCTTTAACAAAAATATCTTTTAAAGCTTTAGAATCATCATTAATCAAACTATTTTTTAATTTTTCTAGTTCTTGTTCAAAATTATTAATTTCACTTATTAAATAATCTTTATTTGAAAAGAACAATTCGCTCCATAAATCCCTATTAATCTTTGCGATACGTGTTAAATCACGATAAGAGTCACCAATAAACGCGTTAGTATCTTCTTCAGTATCAGAATTAACTAGCGATACAGCAATAGCGTGAGCTAATTGGCTAGTAAAGCCAATCATTTTATCATGCTTTTCCGGAGTAATTATAGAAATTTTTCCAAATTCTAATGCTGCAGCAAGCTCTTTTAATACATTTATTTCCCTTTCTTTATTATTCTTATCAATAATTAAGAAATTAGCGCCTTTAAAGATATTAGGATCATTAAAACGTGCACCTACCTTTTCACGACCAGCCATTGGGTGATGAGAAATATAAGTTGCAGGGCGTGTTAATGAAATAGCTTCATCTATAAAGTGTCTTTTTACGCCACACAAATCTGTTACTATTAAATTTTCATTAAATGAGCTATGATATTTTTTTATGAAATCTAAAATATCAAATGGATATAATCCTAATATTAATAAATCAACCTTATTAATAAAATCACTAGGATTTAAAGAACCATCATCAATAATATGATACTCTTTAGCATATTCAATTGAGTCTTTATTAATATCAACACCATAGACAGTATGTCCTTTTTTTCTAAGTCCAGAGGCATAACTTGCACCCATTAAACCAAGTCCTACAATAAGTATATTCATAAAAAAGTACCTTCACTTTGCATTTTATTTGTTAATTATATAATAACATTTTTAAGCGCTTTATAATAGAGTAGAGTAGGAAAATAAATATTTTCATATTTATTCTTCATCCCCTCTCACACCACCACATCGTGCCGTTCGGCAATGGGCGGTTCAATTCATAAGTTTAAATTCAAGCTAAATAATAATCTAGGGCGAAGACTA
>JAEELC010000135.1 GCA_016288675.1 Acholeplasmatales bacterium
ACCTTTTTTATGTATGACCTCTTTACATCTATATAATATACAATTTATTTAAATAAATCAAACTTTGACTTTTTAATCGCAACGATATGTGATTTTTATCCGATTTTAAGCCATTTCTTTTTTTCGTTGCTATTATTTTTTAATTTAACGTCGCTTTTTGGCAATTTGTAATATAACCAATAACTATAGCCATAAAAGATGGAAGCTAATCTTCCATCTTTCCACTTCTTTTTAAATATATAAGGCACATAAATATAGTAAATAATATTGCTATAACAAAGCTAATTAGGCTAGGCATTAGACTTATAAATTTATAATTAATAGTTAAACTAGTGCTTAAAACATTTATTAAATAATTAATAAATTCATATGTTGAAATAAAACCTAATAATATAATAGATGCTATAGCCAAATATATATTATAATAATTATTATTTCTCATTAATATAAAATATGTACTAACTACAAAAATATAAATAATTAAATATATAGTCTCAATAGTATAAAATCTAATTATATTAAATGAGCCTTGATATTTATTATAAATAATTATAGTAGTAATTACATTTATTGTACCCACTATTCCATATATTAAAAATATGATATAGGTCTTTCTTATATCATTATTTCTAGATATAGAAATAACAGAATATAAAAGCCCTATAAATAATAAGATATCTAATACTATATTTAATGTATATGTATTTCTTAAAAATAAATCATTACATAGTCTTAATGAATTAATGTTAGAACAAGCATTATATATACAGTTCAAACAAATAAGAGATAATGTAACAATTAATCCAATGTATAATTTCTTTAATTTCATATTCTTTCCCTTGTTTCTATTTGTCTAATATATTAGACACTTTTATTAAATATTGATTTCTTTAAATTTTAAATCTAATTCTTTTAATAGTGCATCTTTATCAGTTCTTGGTAAAAATGCACTATTAATACTATTTTTAAGTAAAGTTTTAAATTCACTTTCTTTTAAATCAAAAGAATCATTTATTAAAATAAATTCATTTTGAATACTAGTGTTTGAAACACTAGTATTATCAGTGTTAATAGTAACTAAGATATTTTTATTTAATAAATCTCTTAAAGGATAATCTAATACACTATTAATTACTCTAGTATTTAGATTTGAAGTAGGACATACTTCATATGTAATATTATTATTAATTACATAATCTATTATATCTTTATCCTTAAATGAATTAACACCATGGCCTATTCTTTTAGCACCAAAATCTAGTGCCGCTTTTACTGAAGAAGCTCCATCAGCTTCACCAGCATGAATAGTAAATGGAATATCTAATTCTTTAGCTTTAATAAATAATGAGCGAAAATCTTTAGTTGGAAATAAACCCTCAGCACCAGCTAAATCTAAAGATACAATAGTATCTCCAATATATTTTTTAGCAAGAAGGACAGTTTCCATATTAGTTTCTAAATTTTGATTACGCATTAAGCATAATATTAATTTAGCATTAAATTTGCTTCTACATGCGCCTTCTATTGCAGATGCTATAACCTCTTCTTGTGTTAAACCACCAGAAGTAAAGAAGGCTGGAGAGAAGCGAATTTCTGCATAAATTAAACCTTCACGCATTAAGCGTTCCTTTACTGCGTAAAAAGCATAGCTTATTGCGCTTTTTGTTTGTAATAATGAAATAGGAAAATCAAATTTAGATAAATATTCATTTAAATCTTTGCAATCTTTTCCTACTTTAGTTTTCTTTCTAATCTCTTCATCACTTAAATCATCTTTAATATTATTAAGTTTCATAAGTTCTCTTACAGTTGCAATATCAAGAGAACCGTCTAAGTGAAAGTGTAGATCAACATAGCCTTTAAAATTAATAATCTTTTCTTTATTCATAATATCTATTTTCCTTTGTGATATTATTATACTAAATATATATACAATTTCAAAATTTAATACCAAAGAGAAAATAGCTAATTAAAGTAATCTGCTTAAATCAAGCTTTAATTCTTGATTTACAGCATCACTTTTTTTAATAAACATTATCATATAAATTGGAAGTTCAATTATCTTGTCCTTAACCGAAATATTAGATTTACATAAAACATATGCTTCATTAATATTATAATTTTTATTTGAAATTAAATTATTTAATGCACTGTGCACATAATAATCCTTACCACTTTTAACTTCAATTGGGACTACCTTCAAATCTTTTTCAATTAAGAAGTCCACTTCTCCCATTTTTTTACTATTTAGATAGAACAAAGGAAATCCATGTGATGCTAGTTCTTGAGCAACAACTTGTTCATAAATTGCACCAAAATTAACTTTAATATCACCATTTAATATACTTATTTGATTTCCATCAAATAATTTATATGATAATAAGCCAGAGTCAACCATAAAAAGCTTAAACAATCTTCTTTCTTTACTCATTAGTAAAGGATACATTGCTTTATCTACATTATAAGTAAATAATCCAACGCCACTATTTTTTAACCAAACAAAAGAAGAATCATATTTGCTAAATCTAGCATTTTCATTCATATTTTTTAGTACAAAGCGCTTATTTTTATTATTTAATTCTGAAGGAATTAAATCATATATATCTAAAATATTAAGTTTATCTGTTTTATCATACTTTGAAATATCTAACAGGTAACCTTGATCAATATCTTTTATTTTTTGATTAACAGCACTTAAATTATTTGTTTCAACAAATGTACTTACAGCATTAGGCATACCACCTATCATAACATAAGTATCAAAAAGTGCCATCATTTGTTTATGAATCATTTCATCAACAGGCTTTTTATTATCAAAACAATCTTTTAAATAATTTATCGTAGATGTATTTACCTTTAATGCTAAACAAAATTCTTCAAAATCTAAAGGATACATTCTAAGTACAGACATATATCCTACAGAAACAGATTCAATATTTTTAAGCTTAATGCCAAGTAATGAACCACTAAAAATAAATCTATTAGGAGATTCTTGAACTAGAAATTTAATCTTAGTAAGTGCATCTGCAGCTTCTTGAACTTCATCAATAAAGAAAATTGTATCTTTATTAACCTCTTTATTAGCAAAAGCAGTTAATCTTAACATAAGTTGGGAAACATTAATAGATGTATCAAATGCATCTCTAACTTGAATATCTCTAATCAAATTAAATTCTACATAATTTGAATACTCTTTATTTAAAAAATTCAAAACTGTAGTAGTTTTACCAACCTGTCTAGCTCCATCTATTAAAATTGCAGTTTTATAAGTTTTAAGCCATAAGTTTAATTCATTATAAGCCTTACGAAATAGCATATTTTACCACCTCTAACTATATTATACACTTTTTCCATACTTTTGAGCATTATTTTATACACTTTTTCCATAATTTTAGGCTTCATTTTATACACTTTTTCCATACTTTTAGGCTTCATTTTATACACTTTTTCCATAATCAAATAAATAATCCTTTAGCTAAAGTATTATTTAAAAAAAGAAAAAAATGCCAATAATTATCATTATTTTGAGTTTAAATTATTAGCACTTTATTATATTTATGTACTTATTTTAATGCATCAATAGCACATTGAATATCAACTGATAAATCTAATCCTGTTCTTTGTGCATTATTTTTAAAGCACTCAATCAATTTTATAGATTTAAAGATTTTACTTAAATCATCAAAGATTGGTGAAATGTAAATCAAATCTTCTGCATCTAAACCATCTATAAATTTAATGTCCTCATTTAAATCAGATGACAGTATTTCAATCATATCTTTCCATATTCTTTCTTGTATAATATCATCTTCTAATTCTATATTTTTATTTTCTTCTATCAATTCTTTTATTTTTTTGTATTCATTTAAAATAACTCCTTTTCTACTTTTTTGAACACTAGTAGGAAATATAGTAATTATAACGCCTTGTGTCCTAATAATTCCTACATTTACATGTTTATAATTTCCAACTTTTATTTTTCCATCCGGATATTTTTCACCTTTTGAAATGCTTTGCCCTGCTTTTTTAATATCAGTATCATTCCAAGAAATAGGAAACCATGATTGATTAGTTCCAGTTTGTTTTCTCGTATTTTTATGTCTTTTAACATTACCAACTCTTACACCATTTGAATATATTTTAACAATCTCATACTTTTGATTCCTTCTATTTAGTTCATCTATATTCTCTTGAATATGTCCTCCAGAAATCAATCTATTTTCATTATTAAACTCCCCAATTGAAGAATGGTTAATTGTTATAGAACTTATATTTTCTTTTTTCTTAAAAAAGAATTTAAAAATTTGCATAATCACACCTTCTTTCTTTAATTATATTTTAATAAAACATAACTAAAGAAATTGGGGCTTTTATAATTAAATTAATATACGGCAATTTTATTAACTTAATCGTTTAAATTCAATATATTTTAATATCACGAATAATAAGTAATACGGCAAATTTGGGATAAATTCTATTTTTTTATAGAAATTTTTTTATTAAAATTCTTATTTTTATAATAATTCATTATTGCATACTTTTGTCTTCTTTTTTGATTTTCAGTCATAAAACCAATTAGTTTTTTTCATTTTTTCTATCGAATATGCTCATAATCCTTCTCCTAATTCTAATGTATCATTGCATAAATAATCAAGTTCATAAATATATTTTAGAATTATTTCCTTATTATTAGCTAAAGAATATATAGGATTATTTTTCATTTTTATAGCTAAAATATCAATTAATCTAACAGCTTTAACTTTTATATTTTTTTCATCTATAAAGACAATAAATGAATATATATTCCCTGTAATTGGACAACAATGCATTGCAATAGGTATTCCAACAATTTTAAAATTTTTAGTTTTAATCTCTACATTATATTTATTTAATGATTCCACTAGTAATTCATATTTATCTTTAAAAACAAGTAATTCTCTAACATCTCTAGTAAGACTTGCATACTGATTAACTAAACCTCTAATATATGTAGATTTCTTTTATTTAGTCATAGTAAAAATTTTATCAAAAAGACGCATATTAGATTTTGAAATTCTTATATTGAGAACTTCATCATGATAAAAATCTTCATCATCATAATAAATGCAATTAAGTCGATCAATCAAATCTAATATTTTATCACTATTATTAAACAAATTTAATACTTTCTTTATTCTTTCATTTTTCTTTTCTCTATATGCATATATTACTGGTAATATATGGTTAATAAATAAATTAAAATTAAATTCTCTTTGATTAGCTTTTATAAATCCAAATTTATCCATGTCATGCCTTAACAATATACATGTACTTTCAGATATCATTATTTTTGTATTAATATAAAAATATTAATAATTTATATAGAACATTATTATTAAATTCTAAATTGCTTAAAAAAAAGAGTTCGAAACGAACTCTAATTTTATAATTACTTCTTTAATAAATTTAAGCAAGTATAAGTACCAGATACACAAGCAGCAAGTGCATTGCATACAATGGCAATAATTGAACCAACACCAAGCTTTAGTGAAGAATTCCAATCTTTAATTGCTCCAGTAGTTTCACCTGTTAAAATTCCTTTATATGTTGCAGTTGAAATAGTTAATGTTTTTGCAACTAAAATAGCTGCAACAATAAATCCAACAAATGCAACACAACCAAAGATAAATTTAATTCCTTTGCTCTTTAAACCAAATTGTCCAACTGCTAGTAATACAGCAAGAACAAGTGGTAAGAAATAAGCAAGAACTAAAGGAAATGAGAAGTTTAACTTAGCAGCTGATAAAACTGTATCTCCCCATTTAGCAGATGCAAGATCAGCACCAAATGCTAATTGTTGTCCCTTATAAGTTACAGGATCATCTCCACCTGTTGTAACAGCTACCATGAATAGCATTACGAAAGCGACAACTCCTAAAATAGTAGCACAGCAAGCTAATAGCTTCTTTAATTGTTCAGTCTTCATATATTTTTCCTCCTGTTTCTTATATTATAATACATTTTATCGTTAAAATGTTAGACTATTCGAGCAATTTCGTACGAAATTAATAAAATTCGACAATTATTAAAAATAATCCGTTTTTTTATAAACGGATTATTTATTAATTAATATAAGCTTTCACTAAAATCGTCTAAAAACATCTTTATTAAACGTTGCTTACGAGCCCATAAATCATAACTATATTTATGCTTCATAGGATTGTTTTGTAAGATATGGGCTGAAAAGCCTTGAACCTTGTTGAAAGCTTCAACATAGCCTTGAGGCTTAGATTGGCCTAAAGTCAATAAATCCCAAGCGATACCAAGGGAACCTTCTTCATCAAGCATATCAGCTTCAATAACAATTCTTAATTCTTCAGTAATACTTGTTGAATAAATTAATTCCTTATCTTGGTGAACATAAATATATTCAGATACTTTTTCAATAAGCTTAGGATCAAATTTATCTTTAGCATATTCTCTAAAGATTTGTGAGCCTTCAATACCATGACTATTTTTAAATGATTCTACCCCATATCCAATATCATGGAAAATACAAGTAAGTCTAATTGCATCTAAATCAAGTTTCTTTTGTTCTTCAAAAGAAAGACTATCAATGATCTTATTTGCAAAATTTAAAACACGCATAGTATGTTCAATACGACTTCTAAAAGTTTCAGCCTCTCTTACTGACTTATCCCCATTTGTCTTTTGTAAATACTGTCTTACATATTCTATTTCTTTTCCATACATATAAATCACTTTCCTTCTATAATTTAATTATAATTTAAATTACAAAAAAAGAAAAGTTTTATAATGTGTTATATAACTCAATTGTTAATTGACATTTTAAAAGAAACATTTTTATTTTGATTTAAACATAATTTAAAATAAGAGTTAATTAAAAAACAATAGGTCGTTCTAATTAATAATCTCTTAAACAAAAAAATGATGATTAACAAATTGTTAATCACCATCTAATAGCACTGTTTACTCAAATTAATAATTATTTAGTGCCAATTCCTATTAAGCTCATTATATAACCAGTAATTAAAATTATAATAATAATAGAATTAAAAATTATTGATTTTAACTTTTTCTCTTTGATACCTATTAATAAATCACCGATACAATAAGGTAAACAAATAAAACTAAAGCATACATAATCAAAATTTTTATTTCTTATAGATTGAATAATAAAATAAATACCAATAAATACAGCAGTAATTGAATATCCTATATTTACAGGAACATTATTCTTTACTAGTTCATCATTTAACTTATCATTACTATTAATTAATTCTTCTTTTTCATCAATCACATTCATACTCCTCTTAATTAGAACAAGAAATTATAATAATTCTATTTTATAAAATACTTTTAATTGTCTTCTTCACGTTCTTGCTTTTTTATTTTATTACTAATACTAATTATTCTAAAAAGATAATATCCAGCTAAAATAAAGCATATAGATACTTCAATTAACGCAAATGCAGATATAATCTCTGTAAATAAATTTGTTGTAGTATCAATATCAAATATAAGAATTATCATAAAAATTAATATACCAATTCCGGACAATCTCATAATGAAATCAAACCTTTTTTCATATTTTTTTTAATTCAATAAGTGTATTTTATACATTACAAACATTTATATAAATCATTTATATCAATGCATTCATAATCTGATTCTTCATATCCTGATGTAGATACAAATGCTTGTTTAATATTTATAGATGTCTTAATTTTATTTAGTTGTTCCGCCTCTTTATCCATTTCTACCTTTTTTAATTTATCTTTATAATATTTAACTTCAATAAGCTTAATATAATCTTTAAATTCTAATGCTACATCAAATTCACCATTAGATTTAGTTGATGAATCATCGTAGTAAAAAGTACCAATATTTCTAATGCCATCTAATTTATTATTTTGACTTAAAATTGAATAATAATCTCTAACAATTTCTTCAAATCTATGAGAAATAAATGTAGTTAAAGAATCTTTTATATATGCATCATAATAAGCATTAGCACCTAATGTTACAATTAAAGATTGTGCATTGTAAACATAAGTATAAAAGAATCTCATTGCATTATCATTTAATTCATAATATGCTTTCTTAGAATCATTTAATCTATTAATAGGATAAACCTTTTTTATTAAATCTAAATCAGTTAATGACTTTAAAGACTTAATAATTTTACCAGTTTTTGAAGGATCAGCTATATTTTCAATTTCACTAAATCTCTTCTTGCCATTTTTAATAATACTAACAATTTTTTTTGCTTGTATTTGATTTACTGCATCACTAATTAATAAATAATTAGCATAAGAATAAACAGGACTTTGTTCATTTAAAAATAATTCAATGATATTATCCTTTAATGATTTATTTTTATCAATGAATGTATTTATATATGGACTACCACCAAAAACGGAATAAAATGCAATTTTATCCATGATTGATTTATTATCATAAAATGAAGAAGCTTCAATATAATTCATTTCTTTTAATAGAATGACTTTATTAAATCTTCCAAAAATAGGATTACCTTCAACTAATAGTTCTGACATCATCTTTATTTCAGAACCACAAAGAATTATATTTAAATTAGAGGAATAATTATCAAAAATCTTTTGAAATAAACTATCTACAGAATCATTATTATTTTGTTTTTTCAAATATGGATATTCATCAATAAAGATATTATATTTATTATCTAATGAATTTAAATATTCAAAAACTTCAATAAAATTATTAAATTTAATAAATTTATTAATGCTAATTACTTTGCTTAAAGTCTCTACAAAAAGTTCTAAATTAATATCTAGACTATCTTGAACACATTCAAAATAAATACAATTATCTTTATTTTTCATTATTTCTTTAATTAAAGATGTTTTACCAACTCTTCTTTTTCCATATATAGCAATCTTATTATTTTTATTTAGAAGAAGATTATTTAAAATATTTAGTTCTTTCTCTCTATGTAAAAACATAATATCACCTCTAATTTAACTGACTTTTTTATCACTGACTTTTTTGTCAGTGTTATTATAGCATAAATTAAAAAAGTTGTCAAAATTAGTAAAAGTAAAAAAAAGACTTTTAGGAAAGCCTAAAAGTCTTTAAATCTATTATTCATCGATTTCAGCAGTATCTTCATCATCGATAAAGTCTTCATCATCGATTACTGAAGTTTCGATGTCTTCATCATCTAAGTCAGAACCAAAGATATTTGCTAAAGATTCTGAAGTATCTTCATTATCTTCTTCAATTCTCTTTGCATGATCAGCTTCACTAGCTAATTCTAATTCTTCATTATCTGCTTCCATATATTTTGGTTCTGGAGCAGTAAATTCTTCTTCTTCAAGGATACCTGTACCAGCTGGGATTAAACCACCGATGATAACATTTTCCTTTAGACCTTGTAAGTAGTCTTTCTTACCACGAATTACAGCGTCTGTTAATGCACGTGTAGTTTCTTGGAATGAAGAAGCTGATAAGAATGAATCTGAACCTAAAGCTGCCTTAGTAATACCAAGTAATACTGGTTTAGCAACTGGAAGACGGCTACCTTCTACACCTTCATTCATCATTGCAACAACATTTTCGTTGAATTCATGAGTTGAATATTGAAGACCAGGAAGTAACTTAGAATCTCCTTCAGAAACAATTAATAACTTACGTAACATTTGACGAACAATGATTTCAATGTGCTTATCAGAAATTGATACACCTTGAGCCTTATATGGCTTTTGAACTTCATCAACGATATAACGTTCAACTGTTTCCTTATCAGTAATACGTAATAATTCCTTTGGAGCGATACGACCCTTCATAAGTCTATCACCACGAGTTACTGTTGAACCTTCAGAAACTAATAATTCAGCTGTATTATCAACCTTATATTCCTTAGTTTCTTCAGTACCTTCAATTGTAATAATTGAACCAGCACGAGTCTTTTCGATCTTAGTTACCTTACCATCAATTTCAGTTAAAGTAGCTTTACCTTTTGGCTTACGTGCTTCGAAAATTTCTTGTACACGAGGTAAACCTTGTGTAATGTCTCCACCTGAGGCAACACCACCGTTGTGGAATGTACGCATTGTTAACTGAGTACCAGGTTCACCAATTGATTGGGCTGCGATTACACCGACAGCTTCACCAACTTCAACGATAGTCTTAGTAGCTAGGTTTAGACCATAACACTTAGTACATACACCTGAAGGTGCAGTACAAGTCATATTTGTACGAATTAATGCTTCTGTAACGTTAGCAGCATCAATCTTCTTACCAAGATCAGCTGTAATTAATACATTACGAGCAACGATAACTTCACCATTTTCTGGGTTTAGGATATCTTGAGCTGGATATCTACCAACACAACGAGAACCTAATGATTCAAGAACCTTACCATCATCATCAACTAATTGACGAAGAGGGAATCCTTGAGTAGTACCACAATCGTCCATAGTAACGATGACGTCTTGAGAAACGTCTACTAAACGACGAGTTAAGTAACCAGATTCAGCTGTCTTTAAGGCAGTATCTGTAGAACCCTTACGAGAACCGTGTGAAGAAATGAAGAATTCAGATACTGTTAAACCTTCATAGAAGTTTGAAGTAACTGGAACTTCAATAGGACGACCGTTAGTGTCTGCCATCAATCCACGCATACCAGCGATTTGGGCGAAGTTTGATGAAGAACCACGTGATCCTGAGTCAGCCATCATGAAAATGGCGTTGTCTTTACGTTGTTTCATTTCGTTCCATAGACCTTCTTCAACGTCATCACGAGTCTTTTGCCAAACAGCACAAACTCTCTTATAACGTTCATCTTCAGTCATTAAACCGAAATCATAAAGACCTTTAATATCTTCAACCTTGTTATTAGCTTCTGCTAAAGCTTCATCCTTATGAGAATAACGATCAATGTCGGCAATAGAAATAGTTAAACCAGCAATTGTTGAGTATTTGAAACCAAGGTCTTTTAAACGGTCAAGCATGCAGCTTGTTTCTGTTAATTGACTTCTTGAGAATACTTCAGCAATGATCTTAGCTAAGAATTTCTTCTTGAATGGAGTAGCTTCCTTACGAGCTAAGAATTCAGCAACTGTATCAACACGTGGGTTGAATAAGTTAGATTCTTCTGTATTACCAGATAAGTTAGCATCACCATTGTTAACATATGGGAATTCCTTATCAAGAATGTTGTTGAAAATCATCTTACCAACAGTAGTAAATAAATACTTACCATTGATGTCTACACCATTGAAACGATCCATGCATAGAGTACCATAGTTTAAGTTCTTTGGATCTACGAAGATACGAGTGTGTAGAGTTAATTGGTTGTTCTTGTATGCAAGATATGCTTCACCAAATGAAGTATAGAACTTACCTTCATTGTGTTCAGCAACACGATAAACTTCATAGCCATCAGTGTCATTACCTGTGCAAACTAATTCAACTTGATCGAATCTTGAATCATTTAATACTGAATCAAAATCGAAGTTATTAATATCATCAATAACACTAGCATTCTTTGGTAAAGTGTCTGAGTGTCCTTGATAGAATGCACGCTCTAAAGATAGGTAGTAGTTACCTAAAATCATGTCTTGAGATGGAGTTGCAACTGGAGCACCATCCTTAGGGTTAAGGATGTTGTTAGAAGCTAGCATTAATAAACGAGCTTCAGCTTGTGCCTCTAGAGATAGAGGAACGTGTACAGCCATTTGGTCACCGTCGAAGTCAGCGTTGAATGCTGGACATACAAGTGGGTGAAGACGAATAGCTTTACCTTCAATTAGCATTGGTTCGAATGCTTGAATACCAAGTCTGTGTAATGTAGGAGCACGGTTTAATAGAACAGGGTGTTCTTTAATTACATTTTCAAGAATTGGCCAAACTGATGAATCACGACGTTCACATGCTTTCTTAGCAGAACCAATTGAGCAACCAGATTGCTTAATTAAGTCTCTGATAACAAATGGCTTGAATAAAGTTAAAGCCATTTCCTTTGGAAGACCACATTGGAACATCTTTAGATCTGGACCAACGACGATAACTGAACGACCAGAGTAGTCAACACGCTTACCAAGTAAGTTTTGTCTGAATCTACCTTGCTTACCACGTAACATATCAGATAAGCTCTTTAAGTTAGCATTTCTGTCGTTAGCGTTACGTTGTGGACGCTTAGAGTTATCGATTAATGCGTCAACTGCTTCTTGTAATAAACGCTTTTCATTCTTAGTAATTAAGTATGGAGCGTCATTCTTATAAAGGTTCTTTAAACGGTTGTTACGGTTTAAAATACGTCTGTATAAGTCATTTAAGTCAGTTGTAGCGAATCTACCACCATCAAGTTGTACCATTGGACGTAAATCAGGTGGAATAACTGGTAATACATCAAGTATCATCCATTCTGGGTTATTATCAGATTCAAGGAATGCTTCGCATACGCTTAATCTCTTAATAACCTTATCACGATTTTGCTTAGAAGATGATTTTAACTTCTTACGAAGAACTTCAACTTCTTTCTTTAAATCAAGTTCGTGTAATAATTTCTTAACTGCTTCTGCACCAGAAAGAGCTTCAAATCTCTTACCATACTTATCGTAGAATGATGCATATTCAGCTTCAGATAAAATTTGCTTCTTATGTAATTCAGCAACGTTACCTGGATCAGTAACGATGTAAGAAGCTAAATAAACAACCTCTTCAAGGTCCTTAGCCTTAATATCAAGTAATAAGGCTAAGCGAGATGGAGAGTTCTTTAAGAACCAAGTATGTACAACTGGGCTAGCAAGCTTAATGTGACCGAAACGTTCACGTCTAACCTTAGATTCAGTGATTTCTACACCACAAACCTTACATACTTGACCTTTTTCGACTTGTCTCTTTGATTTTCCACAAGCACATTGGAAATCCTTAGTAGGACCGAATATTCTTTCACAGAATAATCCACCCTCTTCTGGTTTTAATGTACGGTAGTTAATTGTTTCGTGATTCTTAACTTCACCATAAGACCAAGATTCAATTTCTTCAGGAGAAGCTATTCTAATACGCATGTATTGATATTTTTTACTCATTACAATTCACCCCTCAATTAAAATCTATATTTCTTAATGAAATTATCAGCTTCAAAGTCAACTAAAGACTTATCAACTTCATTTTCACCATCGTTTGTCATTAATTCAACGTGGATACCTAGAGCCTTTAATTCACGAGTTAATACACGGAATGACTCTGGAATGCTTGGTTCTGGAGCAGGTTGTCCATCAACAATGTTTCTGAATAACTTGTTACGACCAACAATGTCGTCACTCTTAAGGGTAAGCATTTCTTGTAAAACGTGAGCAGCACCATAACCTTCAAGTGCCCAAACTTCCATTTCACCGAAACGTTGACCACCGTTTTGAGCTTTACCACCCATAGGTTGTTGAGTAACTAGAGTATAAGGACCAACAGCACGAGCATGTAACTTATCGTCAACCATGTGGTTTAACTTAATGAAGTACATGATACCTACGTTAACCTTATTTTCAAATGGTTCACCAGTACGACCATCATATAAAGTAATCTTACCATCAGTTGGAACATCAGCTTCAATCATAAGGTCTTTTAATTCTTCTTGTGATAAACCGTCAAATACGTTAGTAGCAATCTTGCAACCTAACTTCTTAGCAGCAAGACCAGCATGTAATTCCATGATTTGACCGATGTTCATACGTGAAGGAACACCTTGTGGGTTAAGCATGATGTCAATTGGTTGACCATCTGCTGAATATGGCATGTCTTCAACTGGTAATACGTTTGAAATAACACCCTTATTGCCATGACGACCTGACATCTTATCACCTACACCAATCTTACGCTTTTGGATGATGTAGATATTTACAGATTCAAGAACTCCTGCAGGAAGTTCATCACCGTTTGATTTCTTAAAGTGTCTGATAGATTGAACAACACCGTCAGCACCGTGTGGAACACGAAGTGAAGTGTCTCTTACTTCATGGCTCTTTTCATTGAAGATAGCAAATAATAGCTTTTC
>JAEELC010000136.1 GCA_016288675.1 Acholeplasmatales bacterium
CACATTAGGTGTAGCACTTAATTTATATAACGAATTTTCATTTGAAACTAGTACAGAAGATAAATTATTAGGCTTTGATAAAGCTTATAATAATGAATCTAATTTAGTATTAATTTCTTATAAAAGATTCTTTAGTGAATTTAATATTGATTATATTCCTGTAACAATTTCTCTTTTAAAAGAACAAGTACCACCTAGTCGTGGATTAGGTAGTTCAGCTACTTGTATTGTTGCAGGTATAATGGCAGCTAATATTTTATCTAATGCCAATATAGATTCAGATGCATTACTATCTTTAATGACTCTAATTGAAGGGCATCCTGATAATGTGGCTCCTGCTTATTTAGGAGGATTTGTAGCTTCTATAAATAATAATGGAGACATTATTACAAATAGATATAATGTTTCTGATAAGCTTGTGTTTAATGTTCTTGTACCAGATTTTAAATTAAGTACATTAAGTGCAAGACAGGCTTTACCTAATCAATATAGTAGAGAAGATGTGGTTTCTAATATTAGTAAGATTATTAATCTTCCTCGTGCCTTAGAAACTGCAAATTTTAAATTACTAAAGGTATTATTAAATGATAAAATTCATGAACCATACCGCTTTAAATTAATTGATAAAGCTTTAAAGATTAAAGAAGAATTAGCTAGTAAAGATGTATTAACAATTATATCTGGTTCTGGTTCTACTTTACTTACGATTTCTTTAAATGATTATCAATTTAGTGATAATTCATTTAAAAAGATAAATGTAAAAATTGATTTAAAAGGAGCACACCTATATGATTAATATTGCATTAGCCGGGCTTGGAACTGTTGGTAGTGCTTTATATGATGTTTTATCTAAAGATAAGACATTTAATATAAAGCATGTACTTGTTAAAAATTTAAATAAGCATTTAGATGTTTCAAATGTTACTGATGATATTGATGATATTTTAAATGATAATAATCTTGATTTAGTTATTGAGGTTATGGGAAGCATTGATGCTTCATATAAGCTTGTGAAAACAAGTCTTTCTAAAGGAATATCTGTAATTACTGCAAATAAAGCCTTGCTTGCTATTTATTTAGCAGAGCTTACAAATATTGCACGTCTTAATAATGCAGATCTTTATTTTGAAGCTTCATGCATGGGTGCTATTCCTGTAATATCTACAATAAATAATATAAATAAGTTTGATACCATTTTAGGCTTTAAAGGTATTGTGAATGGTTCAACTAATTATTTACTTACTAAATCTAGTCAAAGCTTAAATATTGAAAGCGCAATAGATGAAGCTAAGGCTAAAGGATTTTTAGAAGCTGATCCTAGTGATGATTTAGAGGGTATTGATGTAATTAGAAAGGTAATAATATTATCTCAAATCAGTTATAATGCTTCATTTGATATTACAAAAGCTTATACATATCCAATAAGTAATATTACTAGCCATTTCTTAGAATTTGCTAATTTATTAAACAGAAAAGTTAAATATATTGGTGAATCTTTTAAACTAGTAAATGATATTTATTTATCGGTTGAACCATGTTTAGTTGATGAATATTATGATATGTATCATTGTGACAATGAATTAAATCAAATAAATATTAGAACTAAGTTAAGCAATACTTTAACATTAAAAGGATATGGAGCTGGAGGAAATCCTACAGCTAGCGCAGTATTACTTGATTTAAATAGATATTTAAATAAAGATCATAATAGATTTAGCTTTGATAATAAGCTTGAATTTATGAGCGAAGATTTAGTAATTGCTAATTATATTATTGAATCTAATAAAAACATTGAATCTGACAAGATTAAATCTCTTGGACAAAATTTCTATATTGCTAAAAACATATCTAGACAAGAATTAAAAGCGTTACTAGATAAAATTATTTGTTATGCTAGATTAATATAAAATGGGCTACAATGTAGCCCATTTTTTCTATATAAACATTATGCATAAGCCAATAACTGTAGAAATAATAATTATTGGTACTAAAATTAATCCATATTTTACAAAATCAATAAATGAATATTTTACTTCATGCTTTTTTAAAATACTCATCCACATTATACCAGCAAGAGCTCCAACCGGAGTTAAATAAGCTCCTATATTTGATCCTACAATAGTTGAGAATAATGCAATTTCACTTCTTGATTCAAGTACTGATGTAAATAATACAGACATTGGAATATTATTAATAATATTATCAAATAAAACTGAAGTAGTTACATATGTTAAAGAAGTCGTGAAATTATTAGTAGATAATTTATCTAATACATTTTGTATATTAGAAATATATCCATTTTCTTTTAATGATAATACAAGAATAAACATTGATAATATAAATGGTATTAGATTATATGGAAGACGCTTAAATGTATTAATTACATAAACTTTATCTTTATATACAATACTAAATACTATTAAAACAATTGTTAATAATATAGCAGATATTAAGCAGATTAACCACATATCCAATTTAATATAATTAGATAGTACAAGTAAAGTTGTAGTTAAGAATAAAATTATAAGATTAATGATTACTAAAATTTTATTTTTTAATTGTTCATCTTCAATATTTATATCATTTTCTATTTTTTTATCTAATTGTTTTTTAAACAATAATAAAATTATAGATAAGCTAGTAATACCAGCAAATAGTGTAGGTAATGCCATTTTTGCAATATATGCACCAAATGTAATATTAAATCCACTTGCAAGATAAATATTAGTTGGATTACCAATTGATAGCAGCATAGAATAGGTATTAGCATTTACAAATTCCATTACTAAATAAGGAATTGGATTTATTTTACCTTTTTTAGAGAAATTAATAATAAAAGGGGTAAATG
>JAEELC010000137.1 GCA_016288675.1 Acholeplasmatales bacterium
AATTTTGAAGTATTATAAAAATCAAATCCTGATGCTTTCTTAAGAATTGCATCTCTAGCAACACCTTCAACTTTTCTTTCATCAAGCATTTTAACAGTATCTAATACTTTTTGTTTTGTCTTTTTTAAACTATCATCAAATCTCTTGATAACAGTCATTGGTAGAATTACTCTACCATATTCATGTGGCTTATATTCACCATATAGATGAGTAGCAATTTCCCAAATAAGGTTTGCTTTTTCACTTACGTTTATACTTGATTGCTTTTGTAATTTTTCCATTAACATATAATTATTCCTCCATATTGATCAAATCAAATACATTATTTATTTTTTCTTGAAGGGTATCTAATTCCTTCTTCTTAATTTCAAATTGTTCTTGAAGATTGCTATACAAATTTACAAATTCAATTTGCTTGTTCATTTCAGGGCAAGAAACTCTAAGATCACATAGATCCTCAAGCGTCATTGTAGAAATAACAGTTCCTTTTTGGATACTAGCAAGAACGCTTCTTCCTTTTGATGATTCAAAGAACATTTTTAGATATACTGGATTAATCTTGTCAAAATTAGGTCTAATAATAATCATGCTACCTGAAACTATAACTTTCTTATTATCCAAATTAGATGCTACTGCAATTTTAACCTTAGTACTTTTATTTGTTAGTACTAAATCACCATCCATTAGGAAATATTTTTCATACTTCCGGCCATCAATAATTTTAATCATATTTTCAAAATTGATTACACCATTTTCTATATCTTTTGATGTTAAAACATAATAGTTAGAATCAGACGAATCAGTTAGACAATCATTAAAACTAGATGCTGTCCCTTTATATCCTTTTGAAATAGATGCTATCTCAGATAATTTTGGAGATAAGGCATACTCTTTAGAAACTTTAAATCCTAATATATTAGATATTGCCAAAACAGATCCACGTACAATCAAATCTCTATAATCTATGTGTGTACAGTCTTCATCATTATATCTATCAAAAATTAAATTTGCTATGTTAGAAAGACCTGCTGATTTAATATCATTATTATCAAATATTCTTCCATCGAAATATTTAACGTTGTCACTAGAATCTCCCAATATAACTAATGTAACTAACAAATTTGAGTTACTTGAAAATAATTTAGAGGGTATAGAAATCAAACCCACAATATGCTTAGTTTCAAGCAATTTTTTACGATATATACTATCAAAATTTCTTGATAATAAATTATCAGGTATCGCAGCAATTACACGTTGTCCAGATTGAAGGTTCTCAGCAATGTTTAACAACTCTTCCCATTGATTATTGCTTTCATTCTTAAAACCTGGATTACGAACTCCTAAATACAAAGGGTTAATAAAAATCTTGTTTGGGTTTATTGCCCTATATGAATTTTTTTTGCTTGAAATCTTATGATAGTTAATGTCATTTAATACAAACAACATCTCAGTGCTATCAGATTTCATATCATTAAAAGTACTAAAAATTGTTCTTAGTTTTAAAATACTATCTGATTGAAGATTTACGTATTTATTAGCTTCATATAAAAATTTTTCATCACATGCATATGACTCATATAAAATATCAGATTGCTTTAAATCAAGTAGTCTGCAAATCAAAAGCATAAATTCATGAGTAATATCAATTGAATAATTATTAACAGATAATTCTGTAATTTTATTTGCCCATTCTCTAATATCAGAATCATTTAAATTTAACTCTTTAAGTTTTTCGCTAAGTTTAAATAAAATGCTTTGTTCTTCAAACAAATAAGATTCATCGGTCCTTAAATCTAAGTACCTGCCGCATCTTTCCTCAGAAAAAGCACAATATTCTCTGAATAGTAAATAAATAGCAACTTCTTTTATGTTATGTCTAGTGAAATTAGTTGCTTTTAAAGAATTATAAAAATTATAAAACTCTTCTTCATATTTCATATATGATATCACCCTTTCTTGATTCTATTATATCATTTTAGAATAATAATGCAACAGAAATTTTAGGGGTTTTATAAAACCCTGCTATTATCAAGTACTTTTACATATGATATCATCATATGTAATTTAATATGTTAATAACACAAAAAAAATAAAACCAGTATAAGTGTTCATGCCATATCTTTTATTTAATGATAACATTTCTGCATTTCATCTAGTACTGTGATAGAGACATCCCTAGAGGAGTTTAAGTTTAATGACTAGATACCACCATCTAGTCCAGATCTAGTCACTCGGACATGGTTAGGGCCTTTCATCTAGTCATTTACCACTATATTCCCATACATCCCTCCAAGTCTTGGGCTGTGACTAGTTCATTTTTAAGGTAATAAAAAAAGAGGCTCAAAATACCAAAAAATTCAGTATTTAAGCCACTTTTTTAACATTTTATTTAGCATCCTTGCGAACTAGTAACGTGATTGACTCTACATGACCAGTTTGGCTGAACATATCAAATGGAGTAATTTCTTTTAACTCATAACCATGCTCAACTAAATATTTAACATCACGAGCTAAAGATTGAGGTAAACATGAAATATAAATAATGTTCTTAATATTCATATTAATAACAGTATCTAAGAATGCTTGGTCACAACCTTTTCTTGGAGGATCGAATACAATGTAATCCATTGATCCTACTTTTGTTAATTTTTCAATTTCTTTTTCACATGGACCACAAATAAAATCAACATTGTCTAATCCATTTAACTCTTTATTAATATTAGCATTATCAACTGCTTCTTTAACAATTTCAATACCATAAACATGTTTAGCTTTGCTGGCAAGGCTTAATGTTATTGAACCAACGCCACAATATGCATCAATGATGTTTTTAGACTTATCATTTGGGATATATGATAAAGCTTTGTTATATAAATTTTCACATTGATCATGATTTACTTGAAGGAAAGAATTAGGATGTACAATAAATTTTAAACCATTTATTTCTTCAACTAAGTACTTATCTAATAATAGGTGAATAAATTCACCTTTTAGAATAACATTAGTTTTCTCCTTATTTACGCA
>JAEELC010000138.1 GCA_016288675.1 Acholeplasmatales bacterium
CTTGTAGAATTGAAATTTGAGAAGATAAATGGAGATTTAAATTCGCTAATATATGTAGTATATCCTCCACCCATCTTGCCACTCTTAGTTTCAAGGTCTAATAAATCATGATCCTTCATGAACATAAAGAAATCTTTAGTTTCATCTGATAATTCACTATACATTTGATATGCTTTAGCAATAAGCTCTTTTGAATCTCCACGAGGGTTTGGATTTCCATCCTTAAACATAAGCCCTAAATCATAAAATTTAAGATCATTTAAGCCAGTACGTTTCTTTTGAGATTCTATAAGCTTTGCAGCAAATGGAACAACATCTCTATAAATGATATCTCTATATTTAGCAATATCTTTATAATTATAATCTGATCTACCTAATCTATAATAACCAAATTCAACATAATTTTCATAGCCCATTGCTTGTGCCATTTTTGTACGAACATTAACAAGCTTATCATATATGTCATCAATCTTAGCTTCTACTTTAGTCATAAACTCAGCTTTCTTTATTTCAGCTTGCTTACGTACATTTCTATCTAAGCTTTGAGCATATACTGACATTTGGCTCAAATTATTAATTTTACCATCAAATGTAATACGTGCACTTGCAAGAAGCTTCTCATATTCATTTACTAATTTCTTTTCTTCTGTCAAATATGGAACAATTTCTTCTGAGAAGCATTTGTTATTTAATCTCATTTGATTAAACCATTGATGTCCATACTTTTCTTCAAACGAACTTAAAAATTTATGATTTAATAAAGTATTAAAGAACTTGTTTTCAGCTACATGAGCACGAGGATTTGCTTCACTAAAAAAATCCATCTCAGCATCATAAAACTTATCATTTGTGTTGATAGAATTTCTAATACTTACAAGCTCAGCCATAGATGAAAAATGAGAACGAATCGCATTAATCTCATCAATTAATTTAAAAGATTCCTCCAATGAATCATTTTTTTCTAGTTGTAGTGATTTTTCATTTACATCATTTATAAACTTTTCTAAATCAGGTCTTTGGTATTGATATTGTTCAAATTTCATAAGCTTTTCTCCTATTATTATTTACATTATATAACAAATAATACTTTATCACAATTGATTAAGAAAAAGAAAAAAGAGGCAAATGCCTCTGTTTATAAAATTTTAAATTATAGATTTAAAGCTTGTGCAATTTGCTTAGGGAAATTGTACTTACTAGCTGTATTTAAAATTCTTGATAAGCTGTTTTCTACATTGAAATAATCTAAGATAATCTTTAATGTAGCAACATTTCTCTTCTTATAATTTTTAGCAACTAAAACCTTATATAAAGCGTCTTCATTATATTGTTGTGCAAACTTCTTTAAGAAATCATATAATGCGTCTTTATTAACATCATCATAATCATCAATGATTTCGATTAATTCTAACACTTCAATTAAAGAAGTAATTTGATGATTCTTAAAATCAACATTTACATTCTTAATTGCAAGATTAGACATAAATCTAGTTGTCTTAATTTCAATTAAGTTAGTATATACATCATAATGATCTTCGCTATGATTAATGATACCATTATTATAAAGCATATTAGTACCAACAATCATACCATTCTTATTCTTGTTAGTAAAGAAATTTAATAACTTGTCTTGACTTGGAAGACGTTCAAAGTCATCTTTGAATGGTTTATAGTAAAGTCCTTTTGCAATCTTTGCAATATACTTTTCACTGTTAAGTCTTGCTAATAATTGATAGAATGTAGCTTCCTTCATTTGTACGAAGTACTTTTGATAAGCTTCTTTCGCTAAAACTATCTCTTCTTCTTTAAGAGATAATATCCATTGTTTAATATCGCGAGTATACACGGTCATTCACCTCACGAAACGATTATAATAAATTTTTATACAAAAGTAAAGAATTTTTTCAATTTATAATTTATTTTTTCTACGTAAATTTAATATTAAAAAAATAGGACTTAATAATCCTATTTTCTTACTTATTTAACTCTTTAGTTTTCTCATCAAGAGTGATTTTATTATTTTGTTTATTTAAATAAATAATTGTAGTAACAATACCAGCAATAATAATTAAAACTGATACTAATACAAATGCCCATATCTTATCAGAAAAAACATATGTCATATATCCATAAACTGCAGAAAGCATTATTGTGTAAAACCAAATAATTTTTAATGCATAACTATTCTTATTTATAAGCTCTTTATTAAACATATTAATCACCTTGACGTCATTATATCATATAAATTATTTTAAACCAACACGTGTAAAAATATAATCTACATTTTTGAAATAATATTCTAAAGTGAAGCAGTCATCAATTTCTTCATTTGAAAGAAGACTTGATACCTTAGCATCTTCTTTTAATAGATCCGCATAATTCTTTTTTAATTCTAAAGCACGCATAGCAATAGGTTGTACTGTATCGTATGCTTCTTCACGAACTAAGCCTTTATCAATTAATGCATATAAAACTCTTTGTGCAAAAATAACACCATGAGTTAGCCATATATCCTCAATCATCTTTTCAGGATATACTACAAGGTTTTCTAAGATTCCTTTAAATCTATTAAGCATATAATCTAATAATTCAGTTGCATCTGGTAAAATGATACGTTCTGTAGATGAATGTGAAATATCACGTTCATGCCATAAAGCTATATTTTCAAATGATGTTAGCATATATCCACGTAATACACGAGAACAACCACAAATATTTTCACTAGAAATAGGATTTCTCTTATGTGGCATAGCTGATGAACCTTTTTGTCCTTTTGAGAATGCTTCTTCAGCTTCTTTTACTTCTTGACGAGCAAGGTGACGAACCTCAAGAGCCATTTTCTCTAATTGGCTTCCAACTAAGGCTAAGGCAGACATATAAGAAGCATGTCTATCACGTTGAATAATTTGTGTAGAAACATCTGCATATGAAATACCTAAATCTTTACATACATCTTCTTCAATTTGAGGTGGAATATTAGCAAAGTTACCAACAGCTCCACTTAATTTACCAACCTCAACATTCTTGCATGCAGAAACAAATTCTTCACGAATTCTCTTTAAATCGCTATACCATAATGCCCACTTTAATCCAAATGTAGTAATATCAGCATGCATACCATGTGTTCTTCCAATACATGGTGTGAACTCAAATTCTAATGCACGTTTTTTAACTACCTTCATTAAGTCATCAATATCCTTAAGTAATATTTCATTTGCGCATTTTAATAAATAACCATTAGCGGTATCTACAACATCTGTACTTGTTAAACCATAGTGAATCCATTTCTTTTCTTCACCTAAAGTTTCACCTACTGCACGAGTAAATGCCACTACGTCATGTTTAGTAACAGCTTCAATTTCTTTAATACGAGCAATATCAAATTTTGCATTATCTAATTTCTTTAAATCTTCTGCTGGAACTACACCAAGTTTATTCCACGCCTTAGCATTTAAAAGTTCAACTTTTAAATAAGCATCAAACTTATTTTGTTCGCTCCATATATCTCTCATGCATTTTCTTGAATAACGTTCAATCATATTTAACCTTCCTATAATGACCAATGTCCTATATCTGTTCTGTAGAACAAATTAGAGCAATGGACATGCTTAACATCTTCTAAAGCAAGTGCTCTTGCTGTAGCTAAATCAGCTGCTTTCTCAACGATAATAAGAACTCTACCACCATTTGTATATAGCTTGCCCTCGACTTCTTTTACACCCATATAATAAACTTTTCCAGCTATTTTATCAAGTTCAAGAGAATACATTTTATTATATGAAGCAGGATAACCATTACTAGCCATAACAATTCCAATTGTAGTATCATTAGATACTATAATCTCAGGATCTTTATGATCTAAAATATTTAAAATAGATTGTACTAAATCATTTTCAAGTCTTGGTAAAATTACTTCAGTTTCAGGATCACCAAATCTAGCATTAAATTCAATAACCTTAATGCCATTTTCTGTCTTCATTAAACCACCATATAAAATACCAGTAAAAGGACATCCTTCCTTAACAAGTGCATTTGCAACTGGCTTCATAATACGATCTAATGAATAAAGGAAATCATCGCTAGTGATAAATCTAAGAGGTGAATATGCACCCATACCACCGGTGTTACCACCTTTATC
>JAEELC010000139.1 GCA_016288675.1 Acholeplasmatales bacterium
CTTCATATTCACGTAAATCTTGAACTTTTTCAACTACTTCATTATTTAATACATTTTGATGGATTTCTAATTGTCCATTCCATGCTGATGATAAATAAGCATCATTATCGAATGTGAATTTGAATTCAAATTCTTTAACATCATAACTTGAATGATTTTCAATATAAAAATCATAAGTGCACGCTTTATAATTATTTTCTGTTAAACCGACATTATCAAAATCAAAAATTTTAGACCATGTACTATTTCTAGCTCTAACATGAACATTTAATCCATCCTCTAATGTATATTCAGATTTAAATAATTCTTGATCCAATAAAGAAATTTCACGTTGTTGACTATTAAAATAATTTGTTCTAACAATTGCGGTTATAGTAAAAGCAATAATTATTGCTAACGTACTAGCAAAAAAAATATAAATCTTCTTCTTTCTCATTAAATCCCACCACCGAATTCATTGTGTATATATTATTTTAACATATTTTTAATAAAATAAAAACGAGGATTTTTATCCTCGTTTATAATTTTATAATTATTTTTTTAAAAGACGCCAGGAAGTCCGATGAAGAACAAAGTTCAACATAAGGGGACTCTCTTTTTGTTTATAATTAGGATCCCAATCGCTTTAAAAAGATTAGTATTCAACACATATAAACCTCGAATCCCATAAAATAATAATTAGGGTTCCAGGGCAATCTTCCTAGCAACTATATTATAATCCAAAAGCGTAATTTTGTCAAAATTTATCCTACATTAAGAACATTAAATTTCAGGTCTTAATTTATTAATTAATAATAAGATAAATACCGTAATAATACCAATAATAATTAAGATTAATCCAAGATTAAACATTGCATTATCTTGGCTTGAATTAGCTTTAAAGCTAGAATTATAGCTTACTATGCTCATTAGCATTACTTCCCATCCAAGGAGTACAATAAATAATGGTAAGAAAATATACATATCAAAGATATTAGCTTCTCTTTGTTGAATAATTCTAAATACTAAATAATATGTAGCAAGTCCTAAAATAATAAAAGTATTAATTAATAATAATGTTTTAAATATAATTTTTTGATTAGAAGAAATTTCTTTAATTTTTATCATAAATATCACCTTTTTCATTATAACAAAATTGTAAATAAAAAAAAAGAACCTCCTACGAGGTTCTAATCATCTTACTTAGATAAAGCAGCGATTAAGTCTGCCTTCTTCATTGTAGAGATACCTTTGATACCAGCTTCTTTAGCCATTTCCTTTAATTCAGCAACAGTCTTAGATTCTAGATCAGAAGTAGCAACTACAGCCTTTGGAGCTTCCTTCTTAGCTTCTGCCTTTGGAGCAGCAGCCTTAGCAGCCTTAGCAGCCTTTGGAGCCTTAGCTTCGTTAGCAGCTCTTAAAGCTCTTTGAGCAGCTGATTCTTTTGTAAATGTAACAACATTTTCCTTAACAGCTGTTCTAGTTTGGTTCTTCTTTGCGATTTCAGCAAATGAAGCGAATGCAGCAGGATCGTTAACTGCTAAATCAGCTAACATCTTTCTGTTAACTTCAACACCAGCATTAGTTAAACCGAAAATGAAAGTATTGTACTTCATACCGTTTAATTGTGCAGCAGCATTGATACGTTGAATCCATAATTTACGGAATTCTCTCTTTTTAGTCTTACGGTCTCTATAAGCATATTGTAAAGAACGCATAACTTGTTCATGAGCAGTTCTATATAATAAGTGCTTAGCACCATAATAACCCTTTGCTAATTTTAAGACAGCTTTTCTACGTCTTCTAGTTGTATATCCACCTTTAACTCTTGGCATATTATATTCCTCCGATAATTTTTTAAATAATTAAATAATTTTAAATGACTTTCGTCTTAAAATTATAACATGTTAGAGATTAATGGTTTTAATCTCTTTACGTCATTCTTTTCAGCAGTAGCTGCCTTGTGTAAAGCAACGTTTTGCTTATGGCTCTTATGAACCTTGTTGTGACCAGTGTATGCGTGGTGATGGCTAATCTTACCAGTACCAGTGATTTTAATTCTCTTCTTTAAACCAGAATGTGTTTTTTGTTTTGGCATGTTCCAAATCTCCTTTTTAATAATTTATTTTTTTATTGGGGCAAGGGTAGTAAATAGGAATCTACCTTCTTGCTTAGCAGCAGTTTCAACTGTTGCAACGTCCTTTAATTCTTCAACGAATTTATCAAGAACAGCTTGTCCCAAGTCTTGACGAGTCATTAAACGACCGTAGAATCTAACAGAAACCTTAATCTTATTTCCTTTTTCAAGAATCTTACGTGCTTTATTAGCCTTAACAATAAGGTCATTTGACTCAATTGTTGGTGTCATACGAATCTCTTGGATTTGAACAACTTTTTGATTCTTACGTTGTTCACGAGCTTTCTTTTGTTGCTCATATCTAAACTTTGAGTAATCCATAATCTTAGCTACTTGTGGTTTAGCTTGTGGTTGAATTAGAACTAAGTCTAATCCTTTTTCTTGAGCAGCAGCTAATGCATCTTTACGAGAAAGGATACCTAATTTTTCTCCTTCTTCAGTAATTACAAGCATTTCCTTTGATCTAATGTCCTCATTTAAAATTGGGCCATCATTGTTTTGTCTTAGTTGTTTAATACTAACACACCTCCAAAATTTATTAAATAAAAAAGAGGACGTTAAACGCCCTCTTGTCATAACATTTTAAAATAATAATCGTATTATCTGTGACCATTTGCCTATCAACTCATTTATCAATCAGGCGAGAAACATGGGCGTTTCTTCTTTCCACTTATTCACTTACTCATTTATTATACATTGATTGTATTCATATGTCAACATATTTTTTATAATTTTAGCTTCTATCTAATTTCATATATACGATAAAATCAAAAATAAATAAAATGAGCAAATAAAGTATATCATAATAAATACTAATTTCAAACATAATTTTATAATCATTAATTATAAGAAAAGGAATAAAATATCCAATTTCTTTGATATGAATTAAGCTAGTAATAATAAATACTAGTCCGATTATAAAGGCAATAAAATAGTTTTTAAACAAATGATTAGTCAGCAAACTTGCTTCAAGTACAATCAAAATATAAATAAGTAGCTTTAAATAATTATAAATTAAATTACTTATA
>JAEELC010000140.1 GCA_016288675.1 Acholeplasmatales bacterium
CCTTCTTCTTGAATAACACCATCAGCCATGAAGATAACTTTATCAGCTACATTTTTAGCAAAGCTCATTTCATGAGTTACAACTACCATTGTAACACCAGAATCAGCAACATCCTTCATAACATTTAATACACCTTGTACCATTTCTGGATCAAGTGCTGATGTTGGTTCATCAAATAAAATAATATCAGGTGACATTGATAATGCACGAGCTATTGCAACACGTTGCTTTTGTCCACCGGAAATATCACTAATTTGATAATCCATTCTATCTTGCATACCAACTTTAATTAAATTAGCTTTTGCAATAGCAATAGCCTCTTCCTTATTTCTTTTTAATACCTTAGTTTGCCCTATGTAACAATTCTTTAATACATTCATATTATTGAATAAGTCAAAGCTTTGGAAAACCATTGACATATGCTCACGAAGCTTATTTCTATCTGCATTATGTGCTAAAGTATTATTTCCTTTAAATAATATTTCTCCACCATTAGGTTCTTCAAGTAAATTTAAGCATCTTAAAAAAGTTGACTTACCTGAACCTGAAGGACCAATAATTACTACACATTCTCCCTTAGAAACAGACATAGATATATCTTTTAATACACCATTAGAGCCATATTGCTTCATCAAATGATTTACACGTAAAATAGGTTCAGAATAATCTGTATTTTCAAATGTGATTTTATTGCTCATTATTTACTGTCTCCTTTCTAAAGTGAAATAATTTAAAATTCAATTTCTTGTGGCTTAATTTCATAGAAACAAGCTTTAAAATTAATGTAGTAATTAATGTTAAGAATAAATAAATACCAGCAATGATTAAATAAGTAGCTAAAATTTTATAGCTTTGACCTGCTGTATCTTTAGCTCTAAAGAATAATTCTGTAACACCTACAATATTTAAGACAGATGAATCCTTAATATTAACAATCCATTCATTACCAATTGTTGGAATTGCATTCTTCAATGCTTGTGGTAATTCTACCAAGAATAAAGTTTTAAATTCTGACATCCCAAGTGAACGTGCACCTTCAGTTTGATCTTTACCAACCCCATTTAAACCTGATTGTACAATTTCTCCCATATATGCAGCAGTATTAAATGTTAATACTATTAAACCACCAAAGAACCATCCATTAAAAATTTGGTTAGACGTAAACATCATTGACCAATTAACTCCAATATTTTGACAAGCAAATTGGAAAATCATTGCTTGTACCATCATTGGAGTACCACGAATGATTACTGAATATAAAACACAAAGATACTTTAATGGATACTTCCAAGCCTTTGTAAACCATTTATCCCTATTATTTATTTGAATTCTCTTACCAAATGCTAAGAACACACCAAGAATTAATCCAAGTAAAGTTCCAAGTATTGATAATAAAATAGTAGATAAAGTTCCAAGTAAGAACCATCTAACATATTCCCCTCTAGAAAGTAATGCCCCTATATCGGAAAATGTAGACATAGTCATTTTTAATCACCGCTTCTTTCAACTGCACCAGTCATATCAGCATTTCTCATCTCTTGAGTATATTTAGCAAGAACATTATTTAATTTATCAACAAGTTCTTGATTTCCTTTTTTTACGCCAATTGAAACTCCAAGTTCAGAAAGATTATCTTCTCCTAAAATATCTTGGTTAATTCTAATAATCCCCAAATTAGAATTAGCTTTAACAATCGCTTGAGCAACAGGATATTCAGCAGTCATAGCAAATGCTGTACCAGCATTAACCTTTGAGCTTGCTGTTGCAAATGTATCAACTGGAGTTTGATGTACTGCACCATAATTTGTTACAAATGTTTCAATACAAGAATTTGTAACAGTTTGAATTTGAGATACAATACCCTTTCCATTTAATAATGTTGAAAGTGTTTGTGAATCTACAGTTGTAGAAGCGTAATTATCTGCTACAGCTTTACTTGTCACTAATACTAATTCACTTCTATAGTATTCATTTGTAAAATCAATAGCTTCTCTACGTTCCTTAGTATCTGTCATACCAGCAATAATACAATTAATTTGGCCAGCATTTAATTGTGGAATTAGATTATCCCATTCCATTTTTACAATTTTAACATCCATTCCTAATTCTTCACTTGCTCTTTTAGCAAATTGAATATCATAACCATCAGCATATGCATTAGCTTGATTTGAAATAGCAAGTGTATATTCATTAGGACTAGCTTCTGTCCAGTTAAATGGTGAATAGTTACATTCTAATCCAATTACTAATGTATTATTGTTAGCTTGATTTCCACATGAACCAAGTGTTAGAGCGCTTAATGCTCCTAAGGTAATTAAACCTAATCTTCTATATGTCTTACTCATATATATAAAAAACCTCCTTATGGTAAGATTTGTAATAATGCCATAAAGAGGTAAGAAAATGGATTGGTAAAAATGCTACCAATCCATATTAATCAAAAATAATTTTATTTATTTTTAATCACGGTAGCTCAACACTAAAAAATTAGTGACAGTCAAACATATCTTATACATTTGCCCAGCAATACTTTAATTGGAATTAAAATATCCTTCGGCGTAAATAACCTTTCATTATATATCATAGCTTTTCCAACAGCTCAATATAATTACTATTTTATAAACGCGCCTCTATCTTGTGACAATTATTAACATTTACTGTACTTTAATGTACAAATACATAGTAACACCATTATAAATATTTGTAAATCAAATTGATTAATATAATTTTATGAAAGTGTTTTCTTAAAATTATTTATTATTTACTTACTCTAAATAATAAATTCATAGCACTAGTTATACCATCACCAATTTCATCTAATGTTTGAGGTATTTCTCCTTTGAAATAGTCAACAAATAAATGAATAGTACCATTTGTAATAAAGTCAATTTCTGCAATACGAACCTTAGGATCTTTACTTAATAAATTAATTCTTAAATCTTTGTTTAAAGCCTTAGTACAAATATCTTTTAAATTATCAATAAATTTAATTGGTAGGTCAGAGGCAAATATTTTTTTATAAATTTCCTCATTTTCCTTTAATAAAGAAATTAGCTTTCTAACATAAGTTTGATAATCTAATGTATGAGATTTAATGTAATCTTGAAGTAAACTATTTAATAAATCAATAATTTCCTGTTCAAATTCCTCTTCTACACTATACATATCATCATAATGTGAATAGAAAGTTGATTTAGATATATCTGCTCTTTCAACTAATTCTTTTACAGTAATCTTTGATATATCATTTTTTTCACTTAATAATTCTGCAAAAGCTTTCTTGATTTGTTTTCTTGTTCTTATAGAATTTCTATATTCTGCCATAATGATAACGCCTTCATTTCATACAAATTTTAGACAATAGTTCAATATTGGACTAATGTACAAATATTGACTATTGTTTCATTTTATAATTTGATTATACTCATAATTGTTCAAGATGTCAAACTTGAGTTCGAAATTGAACATAAGTTTGATTTTGAACCTTAATATAGTTTTGAAATGAAACAAGGAGGAAAATTATGAGTGTACTAGAAGTAAACAATTTAACAAAAGATTATGGATCTGGTCGCGGAGTCTTTGATGTTTCTTTTAAAGTTAATGAGGGAGAAGTATTCGGTTTCTTGGGGCCAAATGGTGCAGGAAAATCTACTACTATACGTCATCTAATGGGATTCTCTCATCCTGATAAAGGTAACACAAAAATTATAGGTAAAGATTCATTTAAGGAATACTCTAGCATTTTATCTAATGTTGGATATATTCCAGGTGAAATAGCCCTTCCTGCAGGACTTAATGGATATGAATTCATTAGAATGATGCAAGATATGTACCATGTACATAATAATGATATGCTAGCAAAGATGCTTGATTTATTTGAACTTAAGGATAATGTTTTGCGCGGTGATACAAAACATATGAGTCTTGGTGTAAAAAGAAAGCTAGCTATAGTAACAGCATTTATGTCTGATCCACAGGTATTAATTCTTGATGAGCCAACATCTGGTTTGGACCCTGTAATGCAACAAAAGTTTATTGATTTTATTGTTGAAGAAAAAAAGCGTGGTAAAACAATTCTTCTATCAAGTCACATTTTCTCAGAAGTAGATGCAACTTGTGATAGAATTGCAATCATTAAAGATGGACGAATCGTATCTGAATTTAATGCAGATGATTTAAAGCATGCAACTTTAAAACAATATCGTATCGTATTTGATAATCATGATGAATATCAAAGATTTAAGGATACATTAAATACAGACATCATAAATATTATTAAAGATAGGGAACCAAAGAATAAATTATTTATCACTTGCGAAGATTCTAACATTAATCAAGTTGTAGAATTCTTATCAACATTTAAGATTAAGGAATTCAACAATATTAAAGAAACACTTGAAGACTACTTTATGAAGTTCTACAAGGAAGATAAGGAATTCGGAGGTTCATTATAATGGAATTAAAAGATGAAGCTTTAATTGAAATAAAAGATTTAACTAAAGACTACGGTGATTCAAAGGGTGTATTCAATGAAAACCTTACAATTAAAAAAGGTGAAATGGTAGGTTTTGTAGGAACTAATGGTAGTGGTAAAACTACTACTATTCGTTCTATACTAGGTTTCATTAAACCAACAAAAGGTGCAGCTTATGTAAATGGTATGGAAGCTTGGAGTCATCAAAGTGAAATAGCTAAACTTATCGGATATGTGCCAGGTGAAATTGCATTCCCAGATTTAAAAACAGGTGTTAATTTCATTAAATCTCAAGCCGAATATAAAGGAATAAAAGATTTAAGCTATGCCGATGAATTAATTAAGGAACTTCAACTTGATCCTCGTGCAAATCTAAAACGTATGAGTAAAGGTATGAAGCAAAAAACAGCTCTTGTTGCAGCACTTATGGCTGACGCCCCTATTATTATTCTTGACGAGCCTACAACAGGTCTTGACCCTTTAATGCGTGATTCATTCCTTGAAATAATCCGTAAAGAGCATGAAAAAGGAAAAACAATTTTTATGTCTAGCCATATGTTTAATGAAATGGAGGAAACTTGTGATAGAGTCGCTCTAATCTCAGATGGACATATTATTGATATTGCTGATATGAATCAAATTAGAAATCGTCCTGTTGTTGATTTCAAAATTGAATTCAATGATTCAGAAAGTTTTGAAAAATTTAAAAACTTAGGTTTTAATATAACACGTGTTCAAGAGCAATATAATCAAGTTACTCTTCAAATTGAAAAGGTTAATATTAATAATTTATTTAAATCATTAAAGGGATTAAATGTTAAATTTATTTCCGAAGTTAAATATACTCTTGAAAAACATTTCAAAGAGATTATGAAGGAGAATTAATATGGAAAATACTAATAAAAAAAATAAAAGACTTTTCTCTAAAGCATTATTTAAGCAAAGCTGTAAAGCTAATGGAATTATGTGGTCAATAATTACAGCAGCAGTTTGCTTCATGCTAGCTTGTGTAATGCTTATTTCTGGTACATCTAATATTTCATCAGTAAAAGATGGTGTACAAGATACAATTATTCAAGAAATTATTAAATCTGAAATAAAGAAAGCTACAGTAAATGTTTATGATGCATCTGTAACTGGTGAAGATGTATTTGATAAAGCATTTGCTACTAAATTTGATGAATTAAATACAGCTGAAAATGCATTAATATTTAATACTGAAAAAGCTAAAGCTGTTGCTAAAGGTGAAGCTCTTGTTACAGAAAAAGTAACTGAATATGTAACCGAAGAAACTACAGTACGTTTAACTAATAACGTTACTGAACGTGTAACTGAAATGGTTACTACTGAAGTAACAAGTCGTATCACAAAGGAAATAACTGATGCTGTTACTAACGATATGCAAACTCCTGAAGCTCAAACAAAAATTGTTAAGCTTATGACTGAACAAGGTAAAACTCAAGAAGAGGCTATTGAAATTGTAAAGAATGAATATATTGCCTCTGAAACTGCAGCTATTAATACTTCTGAACATAAAGCCTTAATTGCACAACAAGTTCTTGCAGAAAAGAAAGATGAATATACAGTAGCTGCAAAGGAAGAAATCCTAACTGAAGAAAACAAAGCTAAAACTGCCAATGAAGTTCTAACTCAAAATAAAGAAACTTATATTACTAATGCTAAAATCGCATTAAAGGACGAATTAGAATCAATAACTTTAGAAGGTACTAAAGCAGCTACAGATAAATTTACTGAGCTTTATATTACTGAATCTTATAAATATGCTGTTTCATCAGTAACTGCTAAATATTCAGATACTGATAGTCAAGATTATAAAGTAGCTATGCTTACTATTAATCCAAATCACGCCGTAGATAGCCAATATAATGAATATAAAGAACAAATTCCTGAAGAATATATTTCTAAATTCTCTACTTATATGCAAAATGATGTATCAAGCTGGGCTAATGGTTCAAAAGGAACATCTCTAGATAATTACATCACTTCTTCTGAAAGAGATTTATATAAGAAAGATAGAGCTATTTATGCTGACTCAATGGTAATCGCAGGTAAGATGACTAGTGCTGACTATAAAAAGAAAATTGTAGACATTCTAGCAGATTTCAAGGTTAATGAAGAACAATATGACGAAATGGGATTTTACTATCCATATGTTCATAAAATTGCTCATGAAGGAATTCAAGAATTCCAAGATAAATATGATTATGAAGTTTCTTTAATTAGTGCTGATATTAAGGAAAATAATACTAAATATCAAGAAGAATGTGAAAAGATTCATGATGAAATTTATTTAACTGTAGCAGGTTCATTACTTGATAGATTACCTGAAAATGTAAGTGATGGTATTAAAGAGCTTGGTACAATGGATTTATATGGTTTAATTGTTGGTTCTATATTCTTTAAGATGGCAGGTTTATTATTACCAATTATTTATGTAATTATGGTATCTAATACACTTGTTGCAGGACAAGTAGATACTGGTTCTATGGCTTATGTATTATCTACTTCTACACGTCGTGAAGAAGTTACATTTACTCAAGGATTATTCTTAATTCTATCTTTAGGATTAATGTTTATATTCACAACTATTACATCTTGTATCTGCTTTAAGATTGCAAATGTTACAACAGATTTAACATATGCTAAATTATTATTAATTAACCTAGGTGCATTTGTTACTCTATTTGCAATTTCTGGTATTAATTTCTGCACAAGCTGCTTCTACGATAGATCAAAGAAGGCTATGGCTCTAGGTGGAGGATTATCAATGTTCTTCTTAGTATGCACAATGCTTGGTTTATTTGGTTCTCCTGTTATCCCTTCAGTTGTAAGAATTCAAGCTTTAAATAATTTCAACTATGTATCATTAATTTCACTATTTGATGTAGTATCTATGTTAAAAGGTGAATATATGTGGATTTATAAATTAGTAATCCTTCTAATTATTGGTATTGTAGGATATGTAGCTGGTTCAATTAAATTTAAGAAGAAAGATTTACCACTATAATAAAAAACAAACGGTATTAAAATACCGTTTATTTTTTATATTATAATTCCATTTAAATGATCAATTTCATGCTGAATTATTTCAGCAGTAAAGCCTCTATATGTCTTTATTTTTTTATTAAAATTCTTGTCAAAATATGTTACTGTAATAACATTATAGCGAATACATTTTCTTACACCATCAAGTGATAAACATCCTTCTTCAGTTTGATATTCTTTATCCTTTAATGTAATAATTGGATTAATCATAGTAACAATATTTTCTTTATCAAAAAAAGAAATAATATTTTTAGATACTCCAATCATATTGGCTGCTAAACCAACACAAATTTTTTTATTAAATAATAATGTATCCTCTAGGTCTTTAACAATATCTAAATCAGCAATTGTTGCATCTACACTTTTTATTTTAAGAAAAATTATATCTTTATTTATTTCCTTTATCATATTACCACCATTATAGATTATATCAAATGATATCTATTTTAATAGTCATATTTGATAAAGGATATGTGTTACATGCATGAGTATAATTAAATCTTATGTCTGCACGTCTTCTATTATCAGTGATATTTGGAACAAAATAATCTCCACTAATTACCTTTATTCTGCACATACCGCATTCACCACTCCTACAGCATGTATGAATTCCTATATGATTTTTTTCAAGTGATACAGCTAATGATTCAATAGATAATGCACTTATTATTGTTTCATCTATTCCTCTTATAACTTTAATATCAAATCTAGTAGGATCTTTTAATGGGTATTCTTTATCTTCTCTTATATCATTAATTTCTCCAAAAATTTCTCTTCTTATCCTTTTTGGTTCAACATTTAAATTCATTAGTTGTCCTAAGACAAATTTATACATCATTTGAGGACCACATATAAAATATGTAGTTTTTCCATTAGAAGGTTTATAATCAAGGCTATATTTTTCAATTAAAGATTTATTTATAAACCCTTTTTCATCACCAAATCTAGTAATTTCGTTTTCAGCAGATATTACATGGACCAATTTTACCTTATTACATTTAGATACAATTTCATTTAGTTCATCATCTAAAATATCCTCTTCATGGCTTTTAGTCCCATAAAGAATTGTTAGATTTACATCTAATTTACCATAAGCAATTTCACGAGCCATAGATATAAAGGGTGTAATCCCTGAGCCACCAGCAAGACCTAAAATATATTTAGTGTCACGTAATGGTTCTATATAAAAATGGCCATGTGGAAGATCACACATTAAGCTTTGTCCTACAACAACATCCTCAAATAAGTATTTAGATACAAAACCATGATGACATTTTTTTACGCATATTTCAAAATATGGATTTAAAGATAGTGCATTTTTTGGTGCACTTATAATAGAATAAGGACGACTTGTATCTATTCCTAAAACATTAACAATTATAGAAACATATTGACCAGCTTCAAATGGAGGAAGAGAACCACTAACAGGTTCAAATCTAAATTCTTTTACATCGCAAGAAACATCTCTAATACGAGTAATCTTACATTGTATAGGACCCGGATGAAGTTCTTTTGCTAATTCATTAATTGGATCAATTTTATTAATGGTTTCGCTTGAATTTAATATATTATTTTTCCTCTTTTCTGTTACATTTTTAGCACCATTAATATCTTTAAAAAATGATTTAATCTTCAAGATACTTTTCCTCCTTCATAAAGCTTAAAATTGTCTTTGCAGCTTTTCTACCATTGGTAATGCAGGGACTCATACCATCTCCCGATATACCATGAGCACCTGCAAAAGCTAAGCCTTTAATATAGTTTTCATCCTCACTCATTTGCAAACGAGCTACAATATGGTCTTCCATTGTATGTCGATATCCATATATACTTCCCATATAATCTGCAGTATAATGAGCCACACTATGTGGCATTTCTATCTCAATATCAACAATATGTTCAAATAAATTAACATTTAATCTTTTAGAAACTGTTTCAATCATATCTTTTGCAATCTTGCGCTTTAAAGATAAATATTCCTCTTTCTTAACATTTATAAAAGCGCTTGGATGTGGAAGATAAGTAATGGATAAACTAGTTAAACCATCTTCAACACAATCCTTATTTGCATAATTTAAGCAAATTGTAGTTAAATAGTTATATGGTCCTAATGTTTTTCCATTTTCCCATATAGCATCTAAATCCATATTTGTCTCGCTTGAAAATACTGAATAATCCTTAATATTTAAATCTCGAGGCTTAGCATCAAGTGTTAAGATTACAGAAACACAAGTCAAACCTATTTCACGTGAATTAGTATTTTTAATAGCGTCAAGAGGTACATCATCTATCATTTTTGCATATGCAGTATTAGGATATGTTGAGGTAATAACATATGGCGCATTAATCTTGTCATTACGTTTTGTAATAACACCAGTTGTATGGTTATTTTCTGTTAATATTTTTATAACTTCTTGATTATATTCAATTTGTACACCAAGCTCTACAGCTCGTTCTGCCATACGAAGTGATAATTCATGGCTAAATTCACGACATACATAACTTCCACCAATCAAATAATCAGCCATAAGTACAGCGTAAATAGTAAATGGTAAATCTTTAAATGGACTACCTACATAAATCCAATAAGCTTTTAGAATATCCTTTACCTTGCTAGGTAAATTAAATTTATCAAGTACTTCTTGAGTACTATAACCAGCAGTTTTCACAAAATCAGAATGCTTTAAAAGCATCTTAATTTTAGAGCATTTCTTTATGCTTAAAACATTAACTGAATTATAAACACTAGCACATAAATTTAATAATCTATTAACCTCTTTAAAAGTTCCAGGATATTTTTGTTCTATTTCTTTTGCAGCTTTAAAATCACCTTTTACAAATTTATCATTTTCAATTGAACCTGAAAAACCAGCATGCAATGTTATATCTATATTTTCTTTTTCAACTACTAATCTATAAGCTTCAGGTACACGCATCCAATCAACCTTAATCCCAAATTCCTCTAAAAATCTTCTAATTTTTAAAGGCTTGTGAGGTTCACCTATAGACATCATCTCATGAAGAGACGCTTCCATTTCACGCCCATTGCGTACAAAGCTAGTCGCAATCCCTCCTGGTAAATTGTGCCTTTCTAACACAAGAACACTTAATCCGCTTGAAGCAAGCTGAATTGCACTTGCTAAACCAGCAAGAGCTCCGCCTATAACTATACAGTCATATTTATCCTTATAAAATCCCATTTTTTATTCCTCTTTATCTTTTCTTATTTAATTATATTATAATACTTAAATTAAAAAATAAAAACCCTACAAAAAGTAGGGTCTTTTTAACAACCTTTATGATCTAATGAACAAGCTTTAGCATTTTGTTCATATACTAAATCTTTATATCCAAGTTTTAATAAATAGCTTTCCCAATCAGTAAAACATTCATCAGTCTGGCTATCTACTATACAAGGAATTCCTATATCATGAATTTTAATTAGACGATCAAAAATTTCATGACGATTATCTCTATACATTAAGAATGATTTTAAATTCTTTAATGATGAAAGAATATCTCTTTCTTCATATTCAATACCAAATTTATCAAAATTATTCTTGCAGTTTCTGCAATCAACACATAAAGCTGATCCATAAATTATAAGCATACAATCACCTCAAATTATTATTAACAATCTTCTTCACATTCATCATTAAGATTATATATTTTATAACCTAAATCTAGTAAATAATTTCTCCAATGAATTTCTACATTTTTTTCATCAATGATTATACAAGGAATCCCAATCCCATTCATTTCCTTCATACGGTCAAATTTCTTGTTTGTATCTCTAATATATAAAAAATCTTTTAAGTTCTTTAAATTGTCTGAAATATCTATAAATTCATAATCTAGATTATACTTATCTAAATTATATTTAAATTGCTTACAATTTGGGCAAAATTGTGATCCATAATACTTAATCATAAATTTCACCAATTAATTATAATTTTTTAACGATATCTTTAAACTCTTCTTTTTCAAGCATATGATCTGCATATGAACAAACAGGATTAATGAACAAATGATTCAATCTAGCATATTCTACAATCTTTAAAACTAAATTTCGTGCAATCCCATGCCCACCAAAATCCTTATCAACAATTGTATGTGTTATAGTTAAAATACCTTGATGGCTTTCAAATTCACAAATACCAACTTGTATTCCTTGATACATACATTTACTTGCGCAAAAATCTAAATCTAAAACATATTCTAATTTTTCATCAATAACTTCCATAATGTACCTCCTGTTATTTATTAACTTTTAAAAAAAATTTTATTTTCAATATTAGTATACATCACAACAATTATTATTTCTTCTTTCATGCTTATAAAAATTATTGGCCTTTATGTCTAATTTCTTCCCACTCAACATTAGAAAATCTAGCTTTAAAATATATTGGAAGAAATTGTGATAAATATATTGGAAAATATATTAAAGCTTTTATATAATCTCTAAACTTCTTTTTTTCTTTTAAATTACGCATTAATACAAATGAAATTAATTCTAATGCTATGAATAATGCTCCAATTAAAACAATTAAAACAGTTAAATCGTATATAATATTATTCTTTAAAATAGTATTATATATAATTCCTACAATGCTTGTAAGAATTAATAAAGCATAACAGAATATCAATGAAATATAATAGCTTACACCATAATATTCATCTAAAGCATGTTTATCATGCTTTTTTAATTTTAAAGCTTGCTTATATTTTTTTCTTACTTGTTGATATCCTTTACACCAACGAATTCTTTGAATAAATGTAGTTTTTCTATCTATAGGTTGTTCATCATAAAAAATAGCTTTTTTATTATAAAAACTTGAAAAATTATTAATTGTTGAATTTACAGAAAATTCATAATCTTCAGTTAATGTATAGAAAGGAAAAGAATTATATTTATCTATAATTGAGTTTGAAATAAAATAACCTGTACCTGATGTTGTAACAGGTTTATTATTTTTCATTTTTTCTAACATTACCCAAATCATTTAAAAACGAAAACAATAATCCACTAGCAATTGTTATTCTATTATGTGTAAAATTTGTACTATTTCTATAGCCAATAACATAATCATATCCATCTTGATATGACTCAACCATTTCTTCAACAAACTTATAATCTAGTCTATTATCTGCATCAAAAATAAAATACATATCATATCTTTTATTTTTTAAAATATCTTTTATGCATAAATCAATAGCTCTTCCTTTAGTACGAATATCAAAGATTGTACGCAAATATACATTAACATTATATTTTTCACATATTTGTACAGTGGGATCATCTAAAGATTCAACTATTACATATACATCATTCATATTTATTTTATAGCTTTGATTATTTAAAGAATCAAGTAATTTTTCAATTACAATTGATTCATTTCGTGCAGGAATTAAAACACATATATTATCAGGTTTATTTCGCTTTATAAGTGAAATCGGTTCAGCTTTTATATTAATTATATGTAGAATAAAAACTATATTAATTAACATTAAAGCTAATAATACAAGATAAATAATATTGATTATCATTTCTCCACATCCTATCTATCTACATTATAACACATTATTCAACATATATTGACAAAGCTAATAAAGAAAAAAAGCTGAATATTATTCAGCTTTAGAAGATTCTTCTTTCTTTTCTTTTTTAAAATATTCAACGCTTTTAATTAAGCCGTCAAATACAATTGAACCGACACCATTACCGATAAGCATAATGATAAAATATCCAAATGCCTTCCATGAAAAAATTCCTGCATATGTAAAATAAGCAACATTAGCAACAACATGTTCAAATCCTGCAAGAATAAATAAAGAAATTGGCATAAATGCAAATATTACTTTTCCTAGTGTATATTGGCACTTCTTATGACCATCAACAGCAAGATAAATCATAACGCCACACATCATAGACATAATAAAGATTGAATACCATGTTGAATTTAATTTAGCTTCAACAATAGGAGTTGCAGCAGCCTTTAAAACTTCACCTTGTCCTGTTAAACCAATTAAACTAGCTAAAGTTAAGCATCCAACTGCATTACCTAAGAAGCATACAAGTAAAGATATGAAATAAATTGGTTTATTATCTAATACATAGCCAACCTTACCAGTATATAACCATAATCCATAATGAATTATAGAAAATAAACCAATTCCAAACATGAATGAACCAATAACCTTCATTAAATCAGGATTTGATTTTCCATTTGCAAGACATAATAAATATACAGTAGCACCAAATGTGATACAGAAGCCAGATAATACTGAACTTAAAAATATTGATAGATACTTTTTCATAAATAATCTCCTCAAAAACGCACATATTATAGTACAATTCATTCATTTTTTCAAATATTTTTTAAGTTTAGATACCTATTTGATATATCCTTCTTTAATTAATAAGTTAATAGCATTAATCTCACGTAGTAATTGAGTTTTATCAGAATAGCCTAAATGATCATGATTCATATTTGTATCAAGTGCAATTTGACTAGACACAAAACGTAATTCATAGCCTTCTTCTTTTTCATAATTATCTAAATTACGATAAGCATTAGAAGACAAAATATCATAAAAGTAATAATAATTATCTTGAATGAATAAATCTTCTTCACTACCGCGTTCTTTAACTAATACATGTCCCCATTCTTTAATTGATACTGGATCTATTACAAGGCCTGCTTCTTCTTGAATCTCTCTTACAAGAGCATCTTCAAAAGATTCGTTATTATCAATTCCTCCACCAGGAAATTTATAATAATCATATTTATTACTATAAATCATCCCTAATTTATTATCTTTAATATATATACCACGAACAGATGGACGAGAAAAACTCGTTTCAATTTTTTCTTTATAATTTTTCATATCCATATTAAATAATTCTCTCATAATTTCACCCATAAAAAAACTCTTAGATTAACTAAGAGTTATTATATTATAAATCTCTATTTTCGCCAATATAGAATAAAGCTAATGTACCTTTACCAGTATGAGATCCAGTAATTAAATCATAATAATATATTTCAACATTATTAATTCCTTCAGCATTTAATAAATCTTTTAATTTATTAGCATCATCTAAAGCATCACAATGTGCAATATAAACTGTTTGATTTTTATCAACAATATGTTTAACACAAGTCTTAACTAATGTTTGAATAGCAAGCTTTCTACCATGAACCTTACCAGCAAATTCAATTTTGGAATTATTTGCACCATATAGCATTACTTTTAAATTTAAAAGTTTAGCAATACGAGCAAGTGTCTTTGTAACACGGCCTGTATGAATTAGATAAGATACATCTCCTACAGTAAATTCACTTCTAACTTTAAACGCAAATTCATCACAATCTTTTGCAAGTTCTTCTAAAGAAATACCTTCTTTAATCAAATTATAAGCTCTAATAGCTTGTAATCCTTCACCTAATGAAGCAGTAGCAGAATTTACTACGTGAATAACCTTCTTACCTTTTTCTTCATTAATTTCATCAGCAGCAATACTTGCAGCTTGATATGTTCCAGATATACCTGAAGCCATTGTAAAACAAATAATTTCATTACCAGCTTCAATGTCTTTTTCAAAAGCCTTCATAAACGTATCTGGGTTAATTAATGATGTAGATATTTTTTTCTTACCACTTTCTAAATCTTCATAAAACTCTTTAGAAATGGCAGGTACATCTATATCATCATCATAACATTTAATATCTTTATCATCAACGTGTAAGTTCATACTTACAACTTTAATATCTAAACCTTTTTCTTTTAAAATTGATGGAAACAAATTGCTAGCAGCATCTGTATAAACTTTAATCATGATTTTAACTCCTGTCAAAAATCACTCTCCGCCATTCTAATAAACAACTATATCTTATTATATATGTTATTCATTTTTTTTTAAAGGACAAAATTCTTATAAAAGTCTAATTTTTATATAAATAAAAAAATCTTAGAAAAATACTAAGACTTAATTACTAAATATGGTCCCGAGAGTCGGACTCGAACCGACACGTTATTGCTAACAAAGGATTTTGAGTCCTTCGCGTCTACCAATTCCGCCATTTCGGGAAATATAATGTGCTATTTTAGGATAGCACATTTTATCGGTTTTCTCAACTACATTTTTTCTACACTAGAAATACCTAGTAATCTTAAACCTTCATCAATTACTTTCTTAACACTATAAGCTAAGGCCATGTTAGTATTTCTAACAAGCTCTTCTGAAGCATTAATACGTTCTTGTGAATAGAATTTATTGAATGTTTGAGCAAGACCTAATAAGTATTTTGCAACTGTAGAAGGTGCAAATTCTTCACTAGCCTTAACAACATACTTCTTAAAGTCAGCAATTTCTTTTGCTAATTCAAAATAATGGCTCTTTAAGAATAATGTTGTATCAATATTATTTAAGTCATATTCAGCTTGACTTAAAATAGAATTAATACGAACTGATGTATATTGTAAATAAGGACCTGTTTGACCTTCAAACTTAACCATTTGATTTACATCAAATTCATAATCTAAAGCTCTAAAGTTCTTAAGATCGTTGAATAC